>NZ_JAPCIZ010000016.1:0-73838 GCF_027707725.1 Aeromonas sp. QDB25
TGCTCATGGGGGGAGCGTATCTAAGGAGCAGGATCAAGCAAGCAGGAAAGTGGGATCAAGAGACGATCGTCTCATTTTTCCTGTGTCAATACTGTTCCGGTGAATACTTACCAACATGCAGCAGGTGGAGGCCGCCATCCTGCCGCTGCTCGGCAAGGGGGTGGTGCAGGCCATGAGTTTCAGCACCCCGGCCTTCGGGCGCGGCGGCGATCAGACCGGCATGGCCATCATCCAGCTCAGCGACTGGGCGGTGCGGGACGAAACGGCCACCGAGTTTGGCCGCTCCCTGAGCGGCCGCCTCGCCGGCATCCCCGACGTGATGATCCGCACCTTCCAGCCGGGGTTCAGAGGCGGCTCCACCGCGGCGGTGCAGTTCGTGCTGCAGGGCTCCGATTACGGCGAGCTCAACCAGCAGGGGCTGGCGCTCAAGGAGGCGGCGGCCCAAAGCGGGCTGATGCAGAGCCCGGATCTCGACTATGCCGAGAAGACCCCGGAGCTGCAGGTGACCATAGAGCGGGAGCGAGCCACCCAGCTCGGCATCCCGGTCTCCACCATCGCAAGCTCCCTGCAGGCCCTGCTCGGCGGCGTCAGCCAGACCACCTATGTGGACAGGGGCGAAGAGTATGATGTCTACCTGCGCGCCAACCAGACCCAGTTCAACGGCATCTCCGACATCAGCCGCATCTATTTGAAGGCCGCGAGCGGCGAGATGGTAAGCCTCTCCACCCTGGCGACCGTCACCCAGGTGGCGAGTCCCCAGCGCCTCAACCACTACCAGCGCCAGAAGGCGGTCACCCTCACCGCGGACGTGGCCCCCGGCCACACCCTGGGGGAGGCGCTCGACTTCCTGGATGGCTGGGCCGCGGATCACCTGCCCACCGGCATGTCGGTGGATTATGCCGGCGAGTCCAAGGACTATCGCGACAACCAGGGGGAGATGGCACTGGTGTTCGGCCTGGCCCTGCTGGTGGTCTATCTGGTGCTGGTGGCCCAGTTCGAGAGCCTGCTGACCCCGGCGGTGGTGATGATGACGGTGCCGCTCGGCATCTTCGGCGGCCTGCTCGGCCTCTGGCTCACGGGGCAGGAGCTCAGCATCTATAGCCAGATAGGCATGATCATGCTCATCGGCATGGTGACCAAGAACGGCATCCTCATCGTGGAGTTCATCAACCAGCTGCGCCAGCGGGGTGAAGGGTTCGAGGAGGCGATCATCAAGGGGTCGGTGCGCCGCCTGCGCCCCATCTTGATGACCTCGCTCACCGCCATTATCGGCGCCGTGCCCCTGATGCTCTCCATGGGGGCGGGGTACGAGAGCCGGATGGCCGTGGGGACCGTGGTCTTCTTCGGCTTGTCCTTGGCGACCCTGGTGACCCTGCTGGTGGTGCCCGCCATCTATCACCTGATCGCCAGACGCGCCGGGATGACGGGGGCACGGGACCGACTGGTGGACGAAATACTGGCCACGGCAACCCCGGCAAGTCCCTCCCCGGTGCCGGGGGCGGTGGCCCCCGAGGGGCGGGACAAACCGGCGGCCTAGCGTGCCGACCCGGATGACAGCAAGCAGGGCGCCAATGGGCGCCCTGCTTGTTGATGAGATCTGAGTCTGTCACGCCGACCTGTCGCGCCCGCTCGAAGGCGCCCCTTCCCCTCGCGTTCTGTAGGGGCAAAAAGCCGTCGCCCCCGCCTTGCTCTGCCGGTATAATGCGCGACCCGAATTGTTCCAGGTGGTCAAAATGCAGCCGGTTACCAACCTCTTCTCCTATCCCCGTTACTGGGCCGAGTGCTACGGCACGGCGCCCTTCCTGCCCATGTCCCGCGCGGAGATGGACAAGCTCGGCTGGGACAGCTGCGACATCGTGCTGGTGACAGGCGACGCCTACGTGGATCACCCGAGCTTCGGCATGGCGGTGATCGGCCGCATGCTCGAATCCCAGGGTTTTCGGGTCGGCATCATCGCCCAGCCGGACTGGTCATCGAAGGATGACTTCATGCGCCTGGGCAAGCCCAACCTCTTCTACGGGGTGACGGCGGGCAACATGGACTCCATGATCAACCGCTACACCGCCGACAAGAAGCTGCGCCACGACGACGCCTACACCCCGGGGGACGTGGGCGGCAAGCGGCCGGATCGTGCCACCCTGGTCTACACCCAGCGTTGCAAGGAGGCCTATAAAGAGGTACCGGTGGTCATCGGCGGCATCGAGGCATCCCTGCGCCGCATCGCCCACTACGACTACTGGTCCGAGACCATCCGTCGCTCCATCCTCATCGACGCCAAGGCCGACATCCTCATCTACGGCAACGCCGAGCGCCCCCTGGTGGAAGTGGCTCACCGCATCGCAGGCGGCGAGACCATCGACACCATGCAGGACATTCGCGGCACCGCCGTGATCCGCAAGGAGCCGCTGCCGGGCTGGCGCGGGGTGGATTCGAGCAAGCTCGACCAGATTGGCCGCATCGATCCCATCCCCAACCCCTATATGGAAGGGGCGCCTTGCTCTGATGACGAGGGTACCGCGCCGGTGGAGCAGGAGGCCAAGCCCATCCTGGTGCAGCCGCCTAAGCAAAAGCCATGGGAGAAGACCTACGTCAAGCTGCCGGCGTTCGAGCGGGTGAAGGAGGACAAGGTGCTCTACGCCCATGCGTCCCGCATCCTGCACCACGAGACCAACCCGGGCTGCGCCCGCGCGCTGTCGCAGGCCCACGGCGATCGCATCATCTGGGTCAACCCGCCTGCCTTCCCGCTCGAGACCGACGAGATGGACGGGGTGTTCGGCCTGCCTTACCAGCGGGTGCCGCACCCGGCCTATGGCAACGAGAAGATCCCGGCCTACGACATGATCAAGACCTCGGTCAACATCATGCGCGGCTGCTTCGGCGGCTGCTCCTTCTGCTCCATCACCGAGCACGAGGGGCGCATCATCCAGAGCCGCTCGGAAGAGTCGATCCTGAAAGAAATCGAAGAGATCCGCGACAAGGTGCCGGGCTTTACCGGCGTCATCTCGGATCTGGGCGGCCCCACCGCCAACATGTACCGCTTACGCTGCAAGAGCCCCAAGGCCGAGCAGACCTGCCGCCGCGCCTCCTGCGTCTGGCCGACCATCTGCCCGCACATGGACACCGACCACAGCCCGACCATCAACCTCTATCGCAAGGCGCGCGACCTCAAGGGCATCAAGAAGATCCTGATCGCCTCCGGGGTGCGCTACGACATCGCGGTGGAAGATCCGCGCTATATCAAGGAGCTGGCCAAGTACCACGTCGGCGGCTACCTCAAGATCGCGCCGGAGCACACCGAAGAGGGCCCGCTCTCCAAGATGATGAAGCCGGGCATGGGCAGCTACTACAGCTTCAAGGAGCTGTTCGACAAGTACTCCAAAGAGGCGGGCAAGCAGCAGTACCTGATCCCCTACTTCATCTCCGCCCACCCGGGCACCACGGATGAAGACATGGTGAACATGGCGCTCTGGATTAAAGCAAACCGCTTCAAGCTCGATCAGGTGCAGAACTTCTACCCGTCGCCGCTCGCCAACGCCACCACCATGTATTACACCGAGAAAAACCCGCTCAACAAGGTGAGCCGCCAGGGCGGGGACGTGTTCGTGGTGAAAGGGGAGCGTCGCCGTCGCCTGCACAAGGCGCTGCTGCGCTACCACGATCCGGCCGGTTGGCCGATGATCCGCGAAGCCCTGCTGGAGATGGGAAAGGGCCACCTGATCGGCAATGGCCCCGACTGCCTGGTGCCGCCGGAAGGTCGTGGTGAAGCCAAGGCCGAGCGCAGCCGCAGCAAGGGCCTCAAGCCTGCCCTGACTCGCCATAGCGCCATCACGCATCAGCGTGGCAATGGGGCTGGCAACAAGGCTGCCCGCAGCGAGGCTGGTGCAGCCAATGCCCCGGCGGCCAGCAGAAGCGGTGGCAAGGCGGGCAATGGTAAACCGGTCGGTAGTCAGTTTGGTAAAGGGACTGGTGCCGGAGGCAAACCCTCAGCCCAAGGAGCTGGTCAGGGCAAAGCAGCCGGGCAGGGTAAACCCGCTCATAAAGGTAAGGCTCCCAGCCGCGCTGGTACCGCCAAACCGTCAGCCCAGGGTGGCAAGCCCGCAGCAAAAGGGAATGGTGCCAAGCGACCGGCAAGGTGAGTTTCCTGACTGTAAAGCGATAGAAAATAAAAAGGCGACCGGAGGGTCGCCTTTTTATAAAACATAAATCAATGCTTTTTTTGAGAAAAAGTTTCTGGTAAAAAATATTTAAATGCTATCTCTGGATACCATAGATATAATGTCATTGTCTGTTATTGTCATCGGTTCCTGTACTCTGAAGCTTTCAATTATATTACTTCTGTAGTCTATGTTGACGCTATTGTCTTCATTAAAAAGCACTGTTGCGTCAAGGATTAAACATATTTCTTTAAATAGACGATATAAGTTTGTTTTATAAGACAACCCTGTTATTAAAGTATTTGATAAACTTGGAGTAATATATACTGATGATTGTATATTGGCCATGAGTGTTAAGTCAGCTACAAATTTACCAAATGTTAGGTTAGAGAAATTAAAAGAAGATGAAAGTTGCACCATAGATAGGTTATAAAAAGAATGTATTGCATCAACTTCTATAGTTAAGGATTCAGAATCTTTTTCAATCTGCATTGATTTCTTATTGAATTCACCTTCAAATATGATATCAAAATCGCCTCTGCCATCATTTAAAATAGAAAGTCTTATAATGTCTCCTTTAGAGAAACTCATAATAACTTGATTGATTTCTGCGTCGGTAGACTTTATATATAATGTTGGGAATGTTGTCATAGATCTTTTTGATGATATTTGAAAATTATTACCTTTAAGTTTCACTTGTTCAGGAGTTGTAAGAACACTGCTGACAATAGCGCCACCACGAAGCATCTCAATTTTGGTTGTGCTGCTACCCATTATTTTTCTCCTGTGATGCCAATGCTTAGTGGAAATTCAATAAATGCCTTTTGTTCAAAAATATTAGATAGGCTGGGAGATGAATAAAAGTCAATTAGTTTCCACACTGTAGATGTAGATATCTGTTTTAAGGCAAACCTATTGGCATCAGAAAATGAAAGGGTAGCGTTTATTAATAGAGGCTGTGAGTCATCGCAATTAATCAAAGGCTTTGTCTTGCTTGCAACGCAAATAATAATTTTGTTAATGAACGCACACTCAAAATTCATTAATTTAATAAGTGATAAAATCTCTCGTTGAACCTCTCCTTTGGTTTCACCAGCCGAAGTAAATGACACATACAATTCATTTTCACGACAAAAAACAGTGTATTCTGTATCAATGAAATTTTCTGGTATAGCCTCAATAAGGTGAGTAATTAGATGCTCTTTTTCTCGGATATCTACAGATTTTGGCGGTGTTACAGAAATCGTACTTACATTATGATCCAGTGCTCGTAAAAACTCAGTTACCTCTGGATGACTATCATCCGTTGGCTGATATGGAATTATTTTTACACCATATTTTTTCTCAAAACTAGATCTCTTAAATGAAGATGATTCATTAAGTAATACATAATGAGATAGTGGGATGCCATTGTTAATAATCTTGATTCTTTCTAGTATAATGTCAATGTGGGGGTCGGATAATGAAAACCCAACAAATATCATTTGTTTCGTAGATAATAAACTGGATATTAAATTTCTTGTGCTTTCATTACTATTTATTATCCTTTGATAATCACTTGTTTTTACCACAATGCTGGATTGTTCTGTAATATCTCCGTGTATTTTAAATACAATATTCTTTCCATTTACAAAATTTCTAGATGCTTCTGCTGCATTCTTATTGGTGTGGATTCTATACTTCCCATTCCCAGCTCTGTCTGGGATTCTGTCATAATTAGTAGTAATTATCGTTTTGGGTGATAAGTCCATGAGCGCTTTGTAAGCGGCTGGAATTTCTTCATCTACGAAATCTTTATCAAACGTTGACTCCATTACATCTCGATATCTACTCTCACCCATAGAATCGATGCAAACTTCGGCTATATCAAGATAATTTTGGCCATGTTCTATATAATTGAGTAGTTCGAAATCATCAAAGGATAGGCTGCCTTTCTTGGCTTCTTCAATAAATGTTTTTAACAGGTTTTTCCAAGATGGAAATAATGGCTGTGATAGTCCTGCACCCACAAAGAATACAAATTTATCTGGTTTCTGATGGTATTCACTGACTAAATAACTGATCCCAATAGTGCTACACCTTCGCTGTGCCATAGCCATTCCCCGGGAAAGGAGACACGGTATCCATGAAGTGTTTCACTCGGGCCAGCAGGTTTGCCATCCCTCTGCATTGATGATTGCGCGTGATGGTTTCATGTAACTTGTGCCATAGCCGTTCTATGTGATTAACCCAAGGGCTGTAAACTGGCTGGAACACCAGGCAGAACTTGGGATTCTTCTTCAACCATCGCTCGGTCTGTTTGCTTTTGTGAATGATGTAGTTATCGAGGATCAACGTGATGGTTTTGGCTCGTCGGTAGTGGTGGCGCAGCTTTTCCAGCATGGCAATAAACAGCGATGAGTTTTTCTTGATCCCGCTGACGTAAAGCACCCTTCCGTTGCCTGCGTGGAGAACGCCTGCCAGATAATGCTTGGCATTCTGCCCCGGTGTGACAACCCGCTTTTGCTGCGCTCTGAACATCCAGTCGGCTCCTAATTTGGGATTGAGGTCTATATCGACTTCATCCTCATAAAACACCGGATTATCGGCATCACAGCGGGCCAGCGCGGCGTCGATATTCGCCATTTTTTCCTGATAGGCTGGGTCTTTTATCCGCAAGGTCGGCACGGGCCTGCGCCAGACAATGCCCATACGAGGTAACCATCGGCGGAGCGTGGAGGCTGCCACATTGAGCCCTGTTAACCGATTGATTTTTATAGCCAATAGTTCAGTACACCAACGGCTGCGCTGATAACCAAAATCTTGCGGAGAAAACTGCATGAGCAGCACCAGTAAGGTGACAATCTTGGCGATAGGTAAGACTGGGGCACGGCCAGCCGGTAAGGCTTCTAGCGCATCTATGCCTTCATCTCGATACCACCGAAGCCAACGACCGATGGTCGAGCGCGCAGCGCCGGTAAGGTGATGAACATCGGTGATCGTGCGTCCTTCATGTAACAGCAAGATGGCCATCAAGCGACGAGCATGTCCTTTATCACGGGTGGCATGGATGATTTTGTGAATGCGGCGCCGTTGTGGTCGTGGCAGAGGTGGTAGGATAGGCATCAACTCAGTCCTTTGGGTGTGGCTTGTTTTGTTTAGCGACTAATCAGATCGCACAAACTGGACTGAGTTCCCTTCCTCCGGTGATCTACTATTCGGAACAGCTATTTAGCTCAAGGAATGTTTTATCGCTTTTTAGTTTCACGGTGAATCCTTAATTAAAATCTGAAAGAGGTATATTATTTTTTTAATTTTGAGTTTTAGCCTATACATTTTTTTCGGATGATAGGAATCTGGGACACCCACCTTTCGGTATGGGGCGTAACGCCACCAAATCCCACGCTACCGCCCATGGATTACAGCTTCCAATATGCTCCATTGACCAGCGAGGGCAGTGGCCCATCGCAGTTCAACAGATTCCAGATAGCCACTGTAAGACAAACGAAACTACCCAAGCGAGCCTTAAAATGATGTAACCATCGGAATCACATCGTTTTTTGAACTTGATCAGCAAATTGTGCAATCTGGGGGGGAAATCTGGGACACCCACCTTTTTGACAGTGGGGGTGAAATCTGGGACACCCACCTTTTTGACAGCGACGTAGCCCTGTACTTGGCTTGAGGTGTCACTGCCCAGGGGGTGAGCCATGACCATTGCCCGTTCACGTCAAATCAGTTTGCAGGATACGCCTTACTATCATGTGGTCAGTCGCTGTGTGCGGCGGGCGTTTCTGTGCGGGGAAGATGCCCACTCCGGCCAGAGTTACGAGCATCGGCGCCAGTGGGTAGTGGACAAGTTGGGCCAATTGTCGCGACTGTTTGCCATCGGTGTGTGTGCCTATGCGGTGATGAGCAATCACTATCATCTGGTGCTCAATGTCGAGCCGGATACCGCTGCCAATTGGAGCGAGCGAGAGGTGGCCGAGCGTTGGGCTGCGCTGTTCCAGTGGCCGCTGCTGGTACGACGCTGGTATCAGGGGGAATCTCTGATTGAGCCCGAACTCGCTGTGGTGCAACAACTGATAGGGCAGTGGCGGGAGCGGTTACATTCCATCAGCTGGTTTGTGCGGCTGCTCAACGAAAACCTGGCTCGGCAGGCCAATCGGGAAGATGGTTGTAAGGGCCATTTCTGGGAAGGGCGCTTCAAGAGCCAGGCCTTGCTCACCGAATCAGCCCTGCTGGCCTGCATGGCCTATGTTGATCTCAATCCGATACGAGCGGGATTGTCCGACCGGCCCGAGCAGAGCGATTACACCAGCCTCAAGCAGCGTCTCAATGGCGAGCAGTCCGCCGCCCCATTGCCGCCGTTGCTGTTGCCATTCGCGCACGAAGCGCGACCCGATAGCCTGCCATATACCTTTGCGGATTACCTGATGCTGGTGGACTGGACAGGCCGCGCCATCCGAGTGGACAAACGGGGCCATATCCCAGTTTGTCTTGCCCCCATCCTGACGCGGCTGGGGGTGGACGAGGTGCGCTGGCTCAAGCAAGTGACGCTGTTTCGGCGCCAGGGCATCAGAGTGGTGGGTGACAAAGAGCATTGTCAGCAGTTTGCCTGGCACTGTGGCCAGCGACGGTGTCATCAACCATCCCTTTGAGTGATGAATGCTCGCATCATAACAACGTCCGGTATCGCGCCAGCTCCCCGCCTGTGTGATCGCATCTGAATTGGCGTCATCGATGCCAAGACATTCTCTTTAATCCCCCGAGTTTCACAAATGCCATCGCAAATACTGGATGACGAATTGTGCTGGGCGCTGGATGAGGGCTTTCTCCAAAAGATGGCAGTCCTGATAAGGCGGGTTGGGGAAGAGGGGCTATCGGTCCTTTGTCAACAGGCCCTTTCTCACAATGCGGCGACACCGTGGGTGTTGCTTGAGCAGGTGATTTTTGCATCAGTGAAACAGAGTGGGTGATATGGTTCCTCTAATGGAACAATTCGTACACAAAGATGGCTGTCCCAAATGAAGAAAGGCTTTGTTATCTTGCTGGATACGTTGGCAAGGGCGAGTCACGTGGAACGTTCAAGTCAGGAGCAATCAGATGGCGATAACAACGCGATCCCGAAGAGAGAAGGTAGGCAGCGGGCTCGGGCTGGTGATGGGGCTCATCGCCTTTAACCTGATTGTGCCCCTGCTTCCGGTTGCAACAGAGATGTCTGATATGACCCGGATGATAGGTGCCATGGTCAGCGCCATGCTTTGCGCCGAGCTGGGCGCCAGGATTGGCAAGTGGCGGGATGCCAAAGAGCAGGCCAGGTCGGCAGAGTAACTAGACGTGAAAAGAGCGCCAATCGCCCGAGTGCGGCGGTGTGTGCGGGTGTAACAGGCAGGGCGACATTTGTCGCCCTGCCTGTTTTGCTATCGCGGTTTGCCGCTCAAGCGCCGCGCCGCCGGGGGTCGCTTCGATGGGAGGAAGGTGGCCAGGGTGTCGCGGGGCGATGCCGCATTGCATCAGAAGGCGCCTGGAGCGAGATGACGCCAAGGCTGGATCTGCGAGGGAAATCCTGAGATCGTGCAGGCAGTTATCTGGTTATCCCCTTGAGAGGAGTACCCATGCGCATTGCCCTGATTGGCCTTGGCGATATCGCCCGGAAGGCCTATCTGCCGCTGCTTGCAAACGACGAGCGAGTCACCCCGCTGCTCTGTACCCGGAGTCCCTCGGTGCTCGGCAAACTGGCGCGCCAGTACCGGATTGGCGAGTGTTTTACCGAGGTCGATGCGCTGCTGGCGAGCCGACCTGATGCGGTGATGATCCACGCTGCCACCGCCGTGCACGGCAAACTGGCGGAGCTGTGCCTGCGTGCCGGCATTCCCACCTTTGTGGACAAGCCGCTGTGTGACAACGCAGGAGAGGTGGAGGCGCTCGCCAATCTCGCCATCGCCAGAGACTGCCCGCTGTTTGTGGGCTTCAACCGTCGCTATCTGCCCGCCATGGCCGCCGCACGCGGCCAGCCGCTGACCGAGCTCCATTGGCAAAAGCACAGGCACGCCCTGCCGGGGGCGCCTCGCCAGTTCCTGTTCGACGACTGTATCCATGTGCTCGACAGCCTCTGCTGTTATGGCGGCGAGCCGGACGGGGAGCTGCATGCGGTGCTGCGACGCAGCAGTGAGCAGCCCGAGTTGCTGGCCGGGGTGAGCGTCGCCTGGCAGAGCGGGCAGATGGCGGTGAGCGGCAGTATGAATCGCAGCGCCGGCATGACCGAGGAGCGCATCGATGCCTATGGCGACAACCTCTCATTGCATATCGAGAACTGCACCCGTGGCCTGCTTGCGCGAGACAACACAGTGCAGACTCTGGCTCCGGGCGACTGGCAGCCCGTGCTGGCCCAGCGGGGCTTTGTCGCCATGCTCGAGCACTGGTATGGGCAGATTGACGTCGGGCGGGCAGACGGGGCGCTGGTCGAGAGCTACCTGCAAAGCCATCGACTGGCAGAGCGCCTCGTCGCCCTGGCAAAGGGATGACCCGGAGGCAAGGGGCTGGTGACACCGGCAGGCATCACTGGCCAGAGAAGCGGCAGAGCACTGTATGAGATGGTGGCTCCTTGCGCAGTCAGCCGGGAAAGGTGCCAGCGAGCGAGCCAAGCGAAGGCGGGTTTGTTATCTTGGCGGCCATCAAGAGCTGCAGGGCAAGAGATCGCAATGAAGAAGGTGTCGAAGATGAGATGGCTGACCGCAGTGGGCGGGGTATTCCGTTCATGAGCATCATTCTGGGGATCGATCCCGGTTCGCGCATCACCGGTTACGGGGTCATTCGCATCGTCGCGGGCAAGGTGGAATATCTGGGATCGGGCTGCATCCGCACCGATCTGGGGGAGCTGCCGTCTCGCCTGAAGCAGGTCTATGACGGGGTGAGCGAGATCATCACCCAGTTCAAGCCGGACGAGTTCGCCATCGAGCGGGTCTTCATGGCGCGCAACGCGGACTCTGCCCTGAAGCTCGGCCAGGCCCGTGGCAGCGCCATCGTCGCGGCGGTCAACGCCCTGCTGCCGGTGAGCGAGTACTCGGCGACCCAGATCAAACAGGCGGTGGTGGGCACCGGTGGCGCCGCCAAGGAGCAGGTGCAGCACATGGTGACCCATCTGCTCAAGCTCTCTGCCACCCCCCAGGCGGATGCGGCGGATGCCCTCGGGGTGGCGCTCTGCCACTTCCACACCCGTCAGAGCCTCATTCGCATGGCCGGGCGGGCCAGCGGATCGGTGCGCGGCCGTTATCGCTGATCCCTGGAGGAGGGCTACCCGGTGTTGGCAGGGGAGCGCCGGGTGCCGGAGCTGCTGGCAAAATCGCTGGTAGGGTCACAATCTGTCGCGTCCCTCGATGGGACTCCCATGGAGAAGCGCACCGAGCGGGTGAATATCTTTCTACTTTATCAATAACTTGTGACATTCATCACATATCCGCGATGAATCGGGTCGGTTTCGTCTTGCTCCGCCACACTCCCATAATATGGCGCCTGTTCAATAACAGTGTCCGTATGAGCCTTTCAGGTTCGCGTGTTAGTCATCATGGGAGAGACAAGAGTGAAACCTTTTGCAGCTGAATTCATGGGCACCTTCTGGCTGGTGCTGGGGGGCTGCGGCAGCGCCGTGCTGGCCGCCGCCTTTCCGAACGTCGGCATCGGCCTGCTTGGCGTGGCGCTGGCGTTCGGTCTGACCGTGCTGACCATGGCTTACGCCATCGGCCATATCTCTGGCTGTCACCTGAACCCGGCCGTGACCATCGGGCTCTGGGCCGGCGGTCGTTTCCCGGCCTCCGGCGTGCTGCCCTACATGGTCGCTCAGGTGTTGGGCGGGATTGCGGCAGCGGCGGTGCTCTATGTGATTGCCAGCGGTCAGGCCGGTTTCGATCTGGCGGCGGGCTTTGCCTCCAACGGCTATGGCGAGCACTCCCCGGGCGGCTACAGCATGCTGGCGGTGCTGGTGTGTGAAGTGGTGATGACCGGTTTCTTCCTGTTCGTCATCATGGGCGCCACCGACAGCCGTGCACCGGCCGGGTTTGCTCCCATCGCCATCGGTCTGTGCCTGACCCTCATCCACCTCATCAGCATTCCGGTGACCAACACCTCGGTCAACCCGGCGCGCAGCACTGGCGTGGCGCTTTTTGTCGGTGACTGGGCAGTGGGCTAGCTCTGGCTGTTCTGGGTTGCCCCCGTTGTCGGTGCCATTCTGGGTGCATTGGCCTATCGTGTGATCGCCACGAAAGAGTGATGTGTTGCTAGGTAACGTGTGGTATCGACACGCCCTCGGGCGTGTTTTTTATGCCTGAAGGAACACCGGGCAGGGCGCCATGCTGACGATAGGGTGCGGCATGATCACAGTCCCTTGGCGCTCAGCATCTCTTTGTAGCGCTGATGCAGCAGCTTGACCCGTTCCACATAGGCCCGGGTTTCGGCATAGGGCGGTATGCCGCCGTGTTTTTGCACCGCACCGGCGCCTGCATTGTAGGCGGCGGTGGCCAGGGCCACATTGCCGTCATACTGCTTGAGCAGACCCGCCAGGTATTTCACCCCGCCAAAGATGTTCTGCTCCGCCAGCAGGGCGTTGCCGACCCCGAGCTCGCGCGCCGTGGCGGGCATCAGCTGGGTCAGTCCCATGGCGCCCTTGCGGGAGACGGCCAGAGGATTGAAAGCGGACTCGGCATGGATAAGTGCCCGGATGAGGGCAGGCTCGACCTGATAAGCCTTGGCTGCCGCCTGTATGGTGCTGGCGTAGTCATAGAGGAAGAGGCCTGTCGTGCGCCAGTTGACCTTGGACGCCGGATCGCAGGCATAGCAGTCGTTGAACAACAGCAGTTCGTAGTGACCCTGCTCCGGCATCATGTCGGAATAGCGTATGACCCCGTTCTTTTGTACCGACTTGTAGACCTGGATCTGACGGCTTGCAGGCTTAGCGGGTTCAGGGGAGGGGAGCGGCGCCGTGGTGAGTGCCACGGTACGCGGCGTGGGAACCGGGGAGGAGACAGCCGTCTCCGGGGTCAGGATCACCACCTCTGCCGGTGGCGGTATCTGAGCCGGGGCTGCGTGGGAAAACAGCGGCATCATGCCCAGCAACATCCATGCTTTCAACGGCTTGCTCCTTAAGCCTCGTTAGCCACGTTGAGTAAAGCATTCGGGATGGCGCAGAACAAGTTCCCGTGAACAGGGGAGGCTGGAAATGTGATGGCAGAGGGACGTCCCGCCTGTGTGCTCACTCAGGACAAGGGGCGCGGCTCATGGCGTCAAGGGACGCATGATCGCAACCTCGTCTTTTCCATCGAGTTATTGGCTTTTTTGTAAGTTAAAGGCGTGTTATCTTGCTGTTGCTCCACTCTGGTCTGATCTCTTCGTGGAGCCAGAGAGCGAGCAGGAGAGGGCCGGTATGGCCAGAGCGAAATGGGCATGACAAGCAGGCGAGCGATGGAGCTCAGATTCGAAGAGTACTGTGATGCGGATCTTTCCCTCATCAGAGACTATTACGAGACGACGTTTTCCCACTATGTGCCGGATTTGGCAGAACGGATTTTTGTGGTTCGTGATGCGCACTGGCTGGTGGGGGCGGTGCGCCTGCGCGATGAACAGGATTACTACCACTTGTGCGGCTTTCGTCTGCTCCCTCACTACCAGTCCCTGGGGCTGGGGTCCCGCTTGCTGCAGCATGCCTGCCGCGATCTTTCCGACAAGCCCGTGATCTGTCACGCCCTGCCGTTCGAGAAACCCTTCTACCTCAAGGCGGGATTTGACCACCTTCCCCTGCATGAACTCGACGGGCCCCTTCACTCCCTCTATCACCAGCAGCACGAACAGGGTTACCAGATCGAGCTGCTGGTGCGTCAGGCGAAGGCGCCTGTTTTCAACTGAGATCTTATTGGGGTTTGGTCAGCAGGTGGATCTTGCCTGGTGACAGCTCCAGCCCCAGCAGATTTTCCTTGAGCCAGGCCTGATTGGGGTCCTTGTCATCCAGCTTGTAGACAGGCTGGGTCTCCAGCCGTTTCTCCATGCTTTGCAGCAGCATCCTCAGCATGAAACCAAACTTCTGTTCCGCCGCGGCAGGCTCCAGCTTGTAATCGATGAGCTTCATGTTGTCGAGGAAGAGCGCACTCCTGGCCTTGTCGTAGCGGGGCCTCGCCTCATAGGTCATGTTGAGGCGCGCGTCGTACTCGGTCTGATCCGGGAGCGCGATTTTCAACTTGCCTTTGCCAAACACCCTGGCGGTATCCGGGCTCTGGCGACCAATCTGCACATCGCTCTGCTCGAGTTGCACATGGGCCTTGATGATGCCGGGCAATTCCAGCTGTTTGTCCACTTGCACCTGGGATTGCAGGTACTGATTTATCTGCTGCTCATTGATGTCATATGAGCCTTGACCTAGCATGGCCAGACTCAGCAGCATAGATTGCAGGATCATGCTAACGACCTGATAGAATGGGTGTGCCCCATAGCATACCATCCCGACCCTGTGGGGTCTGCCCGTGCCATCTGTCCAATACACCAAGGAGTCGCCTTGCTCGACGGTCTGGAATACGACATTCAGTTGCTGTTTTCCCGCTTTCTCGGCTGGTTGTTGCTGTTGTTTCACACCGTGATCGTGGCTGGGATCTCCCTGCGGGTGGTGATGAAGCGACGTCCCATCGGGGTATCCCTCGCCTGGTTGGCCCTCATCTATGCCATCCCCTTCGCCGGGGTCGGTTTCTACGTGCTGTTTGGCGAGATACGCCTCGGCCGCAAGCGGGCGGAGCGGGCCCAGGCCATGTACCGTCCTTACGCCATCTGGATCCGCCAGCTCGCGCGCCTCTTCCCCCAGCACTGCTGCGAGGTGGGCAGCAAGGCACGCCCGCTCCACGATCTGATCCAGGGGCGCTTGGCCATGCCCATGCTCTCGGGCAACCGGATGACCCTGCTGCACAAGCCCAAGAGCATCGTAGAGGAGATAGTGCGCGACATCCGGGGCTCCTCCCAATCCTGTTATCTGGAGTTCTACATCTGGCACCCCGGCGGGGATGTGGACGAGGTGTGCGAGGCGTTGATGGAGGTGGCGGCACGCGGCGTGGATTGTCGTGTCTTGCTCGACTCCATCGGCAGCAAGACCTTCTTCCGCTCCTCCTGGCCCAAAACCTTGCGCGCCGCCGGCGTCAAAGTCGTGGAAGTGTTGCCGGTCGGCGCCTGGCGAATCCCCTTCCAGCGCCAGGACTTGCGCATGCACCGCAAGCTGGTGGTGATCGATGACAAGGTTGGTTATACCGGCTCCATGAACATGGTGGATCCTCGTTTCTTCAAGCAGGATGCCGGGGTCGGCCAGTGGGTCGACATCATGATCCGGGTGCAGGGCCCCGTGGTGCCGTTGATGTGGTCCACCTTCGTCTGGGACTGGGAGATGGAGACCGGCGAGCGGCTGCTCGACAGTCTGCAACATGAGCCGGAAGCCTGGCCACAGACCAACTATCGAGCCCAGCTCATTCCCTCAGGCCCCTTCGTCGGCGGTGACTGCATCCAGCAGAGCCTGCTGCTCGCCATCTACCAGGCTCGTCACCATCTGGTGCTGACCACCCCCTATTTCGTGCCGGACGATCCGCTGGCTGCGGCCCTCTCTTCGGCGGCGGCCCGCGGCGTGCTGGTGCAGTTAGTTCTGCCTGCGCGCAACGACTCCCTGATGGCCAACCACGCCAGCAACTCCTTCATGGAGGATCTGCTGGCGGCAGGAGTGGAGATATACCGCTATGATGCCGGACTGCTACACACCAAGAGCGTGCTGGTGGACGATGATTTCGCCCTGGTGGGCACGGTCAACCTCGACCGGCGCAGTCTCTGGCTCAATTTCGAGATCACCCTGCTCATCGACAACCCGGTGTTTGTCGCCGAGATGAACCAGCTGGTGCAGGGCTACATGCTGGAGGCGACCCCCATGTCACTGACCAGGTGGCGTGCCCGCCCCTGGTACAAAAAATTGCTTGAGAACATCTTCTACCTGTTCAGCCCCCTGCTGTGACAGCCAGAGCGTGGACCCCAAGCCGTTGTCTGGCTTGTGTTGATGCCCATCCTCCCCGTAGAGTGCGCCCATGCACCCGCCATTGAACCATTGTGGAGAAACAGAACTGATGAAGAAAAAAGTGGCCTTGGCCGTCGGAGTCGTGTTGGTGGTGGGAGGGCTTGGCGCCTGCTGGTACACGGGCAATACGTTCGACCGGATCCTGGCCGAGCAGATCGCCAGGGCGCAGCAGGAGAGCGGAATCGAAGTCACCTGGAGCCCGGAGACGGAGAATCTGTTCACCCGCGACGGCGTGCTCAAGGTGGTGGTGCCGCCCCAGACGCTGGCGAGTGTTGATCCCCAGCTGGCGGGAAGCGAACCCATCGAGATGCAGTTCGCGTTCAACAGCCGCCTGTTGCCGCTCTATATCAAGAGTCACCTCCAGCTGGATACCGCACAGGGCACGCTGGCGCCCATCCTGACCTCTCTGGGGATGCAGCAGTGGCAACTGGGGGCAGAATCGGCGAGCAGCCTCTGGACCATGAGCAACAGTTCCCGCTTCTGGGTGAGTGACTTCAAGGTCAAGGAGGGGCTCAACGAGTTCACCTTCCTGCCCTTGAACGGCGACTATCGTGGGGATCTCGACGGCAATGGTCATCTCACCGCCCACTGGTTGGGGATGACGGTCCACGATGCCCAGAGCAAGACAGATCTGGCCTTGGCGGATCTCAAGGGCAGTGCCGATATGGCCGAGATCAGCGGGCTCTGGCTCTCTCCCCGCAGCGATGCGACCCTCACGGCCTTCACCCTGATCCAGCCGGGGAACGTCAAGATCACGCTGGAGGGGCTGACCACGGCCACCGAGCTGGCGGGGGACGATCTTCAGACGCTCTCCACTCGCTATCAGATGAAGGTGGCGACCCTCAACATGGAGAGCGAGGAAGACCGGCTCGCGCTGACCCAGGGAAATCTGGATCTCTCCCTCAAGGGGCTGGATCTCGAGGGGTATCAGACGCTGCAAGAGGCCAGCAGCAAACGGGTGGACGAAGCGGCCATCCAGGAAGCGCTGGACAAGATGCTCCAGAGAGGGGCCACACTGGAACTGGCGGATCTGAGTGCGCGATTGAACGGTGAGCTTGTCAGCCTGCAAGGGGAGGCCAAGCTGGCGCCCACCACCCTGGCACAGTTGATGGGCAGCGAGGAGGGGATGCAGGCACTCTCCGGTCTGCTGCATGCCCACCTTGGGGAGAAGCTGGGCCAGGCCGTACCCCAGTTGGCCCCCATGCTGGAGCAATTCACTGCCATGGGATATCTGAAGGCGCAGGAGTCACAGCTTCAGGCCGAGCTCAAGCTCGACAAAGGGGTCGTGACCGTCAATGGTCTGCCGCTGCACCCGTGAGTGCCGCGCAATGAAAAAGGCTCCCTCGGGAGCCTTTTTTCTGGGGGCGCGCAGCCGCTTATTTGAACACGACGGTCTTGTTGCCGTAGACGAAGACCCGCTCGTTCAGCACCAGTTCCAGCGCCCGGCTCAGCACGGATTTCTCCACGTCGCGTCCGGCCTTGGCCATGTCATCGGCACTGAAGGTGTGATCGACGTGGATCACGTCCTGCTCGACGATGGGGCCTTCATCCAGATCGTCGGTGACGAAGTGGGCGGTGGCACCAATCAGCTTGACCCCGCGGTCGAAGGCCTGACGATAGGGGCGGGCGCCGATGAAGGCAGGCAGGAAGGAGTGGTGGATATTGATGATCTTGCGCGGATAGGCTTCCACGAAGCTTGGGGTCAGCACACGCATGTATTTGGCCAGGATGACGTAATCCGGCTGGTAGCCATCGATGAGCGTGCGCACTTGCTCCTCATGCTCGGTGCGGCTGAGATCCTCGTGGCTCACGCAGTGGAAGGGGATGTCGAACTTGCCGGTCAGCTCGGCGAGGGTGTCGTAGTTGCCGATGACCGCGACGATGTCCATGTCCAGGGCGCCGGCATAGTTCTTCATCAGGATGTCGCCGAGGCAGTGGGTCTCCTTGGTCACCAGGATGACGATGCGCTTTTTGCCCGCCTTGACGAGGCGACGTTGGGCGCCGGCAGGCAGGGCATCATCGAGGTCGGCCAGAAGGGTCTCGTCGTTGAAGCGCCCTTCCAGCTCGGTGCGCATGAAGAAGCGGCCGTTTTCGTGATCCACGAACTCGTCGTTCTTGTTGATGTTGAGCTGGTGCTTGTAGCAGATGTTGGTGATCTTGGCGATGAGACCCTTGGCGTCGGGGCAATCGGTCAGCAGTATTTTCTTTTCCATCTCTGTCATGATTCCGTTTGTGATGTTGGCACCCGGTCTGCGCGAGCGCGCGCGTTTTTGCTGGCACTATGCCACAAACGAAATCAGAAAGGACAGCGCGCCGTGTATCGGGTGGTGCTCGCGCGAAAATTGCAGTGCAGCCAGCTCCCGGTTTGTCTTTGATGGGTTTTTGGCTGGCATCCTGCGTCTTTTTTCTTTAGGCTGTCTGCGCTTATTCTCAGGGCGGGGCGAAATTCCCCACCGGCGGTATCCCGATGTGACTCGGGGAGCCCGCGAGCGCCCGACCCGGCATTCATCCGGGACGGGGTCAGCAGATCCGGTGAGATGCCGGAGCCGACGGTCATAGTCCGGATGAAAGAGGATAAGACAGATATTGCTGGCCAGACCCTGCCGGGTTGGCCGCCGCATGGCTACTTCTGTCTGCCTTTCCATGCCCTGATTCTGGTCCTTGTCTTTTTTAGGAGTCTTACCATGAATCAGTCTCTACTCAGTGAATTCGGTGATCCCATTGCTCGCGTCGAAGCCGCGCTGGCCGCCCTGCGTGCCGGTCAGGGTGTGCTGGTGGCCGATGATGAAGATCGTGAGAACGAAGGCGATCTCATCTTTGCCGCAGAAACCATGACCAACGAGCAGATGGCCATGATGATCCGCGAGTGCTCCGGCATCGTCTGCCTCTGTCTGACCGACGAGCGGGTTCGCCAGCTCGAGCTGCCGATGATGGTGGAGGCCAACTCCAGCCACTATCAGACTGCCTTCACTGTGACCATCGAAGCGGCGCAGGGGGTGACCACCGGGGTGTCCGCCGCCGATCGCATCACCACCATCCGTGCGGCCATCGCCGACGGTGCCCGGCCCTCCGATCTGCATCGACCCGGCCATGTCTTCCCGCTGCGCGCCCGCACGGGTGGGGTGCTGACCCGCCGTGGTCACACCGAAGCGACCGTCGATCTGATGCAGCTCGCCGGGCTCAAACCTTACGGAGTATTGTGCGAGTTGACCAAGGAAGATGGCTCCATGGCCAGGTTGCCGGACCTGGTGGCCTTCGGTCGCCAGCACCGGATGCCGGTCCTGACCATCGAAGATCTGGTGCAATATCGTCAATTGCTGTCAGAACGTTCAGCCTGAGCCTCATACGAAATTGTAATAAGCCCAAATTTTGGTTACGCTTTGTGCGAACCTCATCCAGGGACACTCATTTTTGCTTAAGGTTTGTACGGAAAGTGTGCAACTAAAAAAAAATGAGGGTTTTAACGCATTTATCTGTGATGAGGCCTATCCAAACTATGATTTTTTTGTGCCATAATCACGCCGCTTGCTAAACGTCTGGCGAGTTAAAGGGAGCTTTTAAAAATGAAAAAAATGTTGTTGGTAGGTGTTGTTGGTCTGTCCGCTCTGCTGGGCGGTTGTGCAAACACCAGCGAACTGGAAACTTCCGTTCAGAATCTGTCTAACAAAGTTGACCAACTGGCTCAAGATGTTAGCGCTGTTCGTGCTGATCAGTCCAAGATCGCTGCTGATGTTGCAGAAGCCAAGCAAGAAGCTATGCGTGCTAACCAGCGCATCGACAACATGGCTACTTCCTACAAGAAGTAATCCATGCGAAAAAATGGCGCATTTCAATGCGCCATTTTTTTTGCCTGAAATTCATCAAATTACCGCGTTTCCCCGCTGAAACCCGCCTGACAAGGCAATGCCGACGAATCGGCATCCCCTCTTCTGATTTTCCTGTCGCTCAATAGAGCAGGCTGTAGAGCTTGCGACGATAACTCTGCGCCGCCGGGTGCGCGCCCATGGTTGCCAGCACATCGAGATAGATCTTCTTGGCATCGCCAAAGGCGAGATCACGTTTGAGGATGGTGAACAACAGGGCCAATGCCTCTTCCTGTCGACCAACCTGGCTGTAGAGCACCGCCAGCTCCTGGGCGAGGGCATGATCATCCGGCTGTTCAGCGTGGCGCAGCTCCAGGGCGCGCAGCTCAGGGCTGTCGCTGGCCTGCAGCGCCAGTGAGAGGCGGGAGCTCAGGGTCTGGTAATGATCATCCTGTGCCACCATGGGGATGGTCGAGAGCAGGCTCTGCGCCTCGTCAAGGAGATTGAGATCCAGCGCCGCCTGTATCAGCCAGAGCGTGATGTCGTGACGCTCGGGGGCGAGGCGATGGGCCTGGCCAAGATGGGTGTGCGCCACATCGGCTTGCCCGTTCTCCAGCGCCTGCTTTGCCTGATCGAGCAGCAACTCCTCCTCTTTGGGGGCAAAGGCGGCGAAATACTGGCGCAATGTGGCTTCATCCTGCGGCCCTTCCAGAATGGCCTGCTCATCCGGACGTCCCTGATGGAACAGCACCAGCGCGGGTAGTGCGCGCAAGGCAAGCTGGCTGGCCAGAGGCTGCAACTGGGGGTCGTTCATGTCGACTTTGGCCAGGGTCACCGCCGCATTGGCCGGGCCGACCAGCGCTTCCACTTGCGGGGTCATGGCCTGGCACTCCGGCATCTGGGGCGCGTGGAAATAGATGACGACCGGCTTTTTCATGGACGCATCGAGCAATTCTGCGTGGAAGTTCTGGGGAGTGATGTCGACGATCATGAGGCTGACTCTCGAAAAATGGTGTGGATCAACATGGGGTCCAGCGGGGTGGAATTCAAGCGCGCATCCAGCAGATGGGCATCGACCCTGCGAGTCGGGGCAGCCAGGCTGAGCCATCCGCTGCCCGCGGGCCAGTCGCGGATTTCATAGTGGCGATTGTCGAGATGATTTTTGAGCTGCCATGCCTGCTCCGGAAGGAAGCAGATCTTGTCGAGTCCTGCGGAAATACCGTCGCCATGCGCCTTGAGCACAGCTTCCTTGCGAGACCATAGCCGATAGAAGGCCGAATGTTGCTCCTCTCGGGGCAGGGCGTTTAACCATTGGTATTCGCTTGGCGCATAGAAGCGTTTGGCCAGCGGCAGTATGGAGCGGTGACGCAATCCCATCTCGATGTCCACCCCAAGGGGGCCCTCCTCACAGAGGGCGATCACCAGCCACTCTCCGCTGTGGCTGAGGTTGAACTGCCAGCGATGACTGAGCAGTGTCGGTTTGCCATGCGCACCGATGCCAAAAGTCAGGGCATCGGCCCGGCAATGGAGTCGCTCGGCCAGCAGGCGGCGAAGCAACACGCGTCCCAGCAGATACTCGCGCTGGCGGCCGGGTTGGCGGATCTCGTGCCAGTGGCGGTATTCCTCCGGGGAGAGCCCGGATGACAGCCCGATCAGCTGTTCAGTATCGACGAGCGCGGTATTTAACAAATAGAGATCCGCAGAAAGCATAATATTTCACTTAAAAATGGGGTCGAAGTAGCGATAACAATCCGTTTGGAGAGGCCGAAACCGATGCTTTCAAGATTGTATATTGTTTGGCCATGATCACATAAATTGCGCTAAACAGAGCATTTCCTTGCAAAAATGTGAGGTCGATTGGGATTTTCGCTTGCCTCGATAGAATTCTTGGATATAGTCGGGTGCTGTTGCCTTATAAATTGCCCTGTCGGGCTGCATTTTAACAAGTTTCACTCTTTTTTGCGGGGATAAAGGATTGCGCCACCTGATGCTACTGCTGGTCGCGCTCGGAATGGTAGGTTGTGCTTCGGCACCCCAACCCGAGGTCGCGAGCAAGATCGAGGTTTCCATGATGGAACCCGTGATTGAACCCGAAGTTTCGCCTACCCCGGATGTCAACGAAATCCTGACCGTATACAAAGAGTGGCGTGGTACCCCCTATCGTTATGGCGGTACCACAGAACGAGGTATCGATTGCTCGGCGTTTACCCGTGAAGTGTTCCGCAATGCCATCGGCATCGAATTGCCCCGCGATACCCGCTCCCAGGTCCACGAAGGCTCTCGCGTCTCCAAGCAGGATCTGGTCGAGGGGGACCTGGTCTTCTTCAAGATCAACCCGCGTCTGAACCATGTCGGCATCTATGTCGGCAACGGTGAATTCATCCATGTCTCCTTCCGTGCCGGCGTCACGCGCTCCAAGCTCGACAATGTGTATTGGCGCAACAAGTTCTGGCAGGCACGCCGGATCGATATCTGAGTCAGGCTGGACAAACGGCTCGCAGTACGGACTGTTTTTCCAACCTCACTTGAACCGGACCCTCAGGGTCCGGTTTTTTTATGGCCCTCTTTTAGACTTTCCCTGGCCGACTCTCTATAGTGTGGCCCCCTTGATCCTCGGCAGGTCCAGCATGACACCCCAGCAGAAAACCGGATTGCACCCGCGCAATCGCCATCAGGCCCCCTACGACTTTGACGCGCTCTGCCTGCGTACCCCGGCGCTGTCGCCTTTCGTGTTCGTCAACGAGCACGGCACCCGGACCCTGGATTTCGCCGATCCGGCCGCCGTCAAGGCGCTCAACCGGGCGCTGCTGGCGCTGCACTATGGCATCGAACACTGGGATCTGCCGCCTGGCTACCTCTGCCCGCCCATCCCGGGGCGGGTCGATTATCTGCACCGCGTCGCGGATCTGCTGGCGGAGAGCGCGGGATGCGTACCGACGGGCAAGCAGGTTCGAGTGCTGGATGTCGGTGTCGGGGCCAACTGCATCTATCCCTTGCTGGGCGCCCGGGAGTATGGCTGGCGCTTCGTGGGCTCAGACATCGATCCTGTGTCGGTGAAGGCGGCAACCCTGCTGGCCACCAGCAATGGATTGGGCAACCAGATCACATGCCGTCATCAGGGTAACCCCAAGCATGTCTTTCGCGGGATCCTGGGGCCGAAGGAGCACTTTGCCCTGACTCTGTGCAACCCGCCGTTTCATGCTTCTCTGGCGGAAGCGAGCAAGGGGACGGAGCGCAAGCTGCGCAACCTGGGCAAGGGCCAGGCAGTGGCCGGGGCGCCCGTGCTCAATTTCGGCGGTCAGAAGGCTGAGCTCTGGTGCGAGGGGGGCGAGGCGGCGTTTCTGGCGGCCATGATAGAGCAGAGCAAGGAGTTTGCCAGCCAATGCCTCTGGTTCAGCTCGCTGGTGTCGAAAAAGGAAAATCTGCCTGCCGCACGAAAGGCGCTGGCTCGGGTGGGGGCGCGGGAGGTTCGCGTGCTCGACATGGCGCAAGGCAACAAGGTGAGCCGGATCCTCGCCTGGAGTTTCCTGGACGATGAGCAGCGCAAGAGCTGGTGGACCGCCCAGGGGAGATGATCGAGGACGGGGCTCAGTGGCGACACGGGCCCCGTCTCTTTTTCAGCTCAGATGTTGATTCGTTTGCAGCCTTACATTCAATCGTTTTCCTGCCCGTGTTTGCTCGCATGTTAGTGACCACTTTCGCGCCTGGTACAGGTGTACGCCGAGATTTTTTTGTACTTGCTGATGAAACTTTCATAAAATAGGACTGGTTAGACCTCTTTACAGGCTTTGAATCGAATAGGGATCGGTAAATGAAAGTTGTCGATTTTCTGAAGCACAAGCGCGAAATTCTGGCGCAACACCCCTTTGAGCTCAAGGATTGGCTCTCTCCGGCGATCCGCGACTACTGGCGTGAGTTTCAGCAAAAGGCACACCTTCACCCCTTGCTGGGAAGAGTGCTGGATCTGCAGGGGGAGTCCCAGGATGCCCGCCAGCAAGAGGCTGCCAGAGTCACCCAGGTCGCGAATGGCCAGCCTGCCCTGGCGCAGGATCCCGTGGTAGAGCTCGAAGGCGAAGCGGCGGCACTCTATGCCGAGTTGCAGACCCGCATCGGTGAAGAGACCCATGTGGGCGAGTGGTTGCAGGTCACCCAGGCGTTGATCAACCAGTTCGCGACCGTGACCGGCGATCATCAGTGGATCCACACCGATCCCGAGCGTGCGGCAGCCGAGTCTCCTTTCAAGACCACCATTGCCCACGGCTTCCTGACTCTGGCCCTGCTGCCCCAGTTGACCGGTTCGGTGGACGAGAGCACGCCGGAGTTCCCGACAGCTCGCATGGTGGTGAATTTCGGCCTGGAGCAGGTCCGCTTCCCTTACCCCATCAAGGTGGACAGCAATATCCGCGCCCGTACCAAGCTGTCGCGTGTCACGCCCATCAAGGGGGGCATCGAGCTCCTCAAGGAAATCAAGATAGAGATCGAGGGGATCCGCCGCCCTGGCTGCGTCATCGAGTCGGTCACCCGGATCTATTTCTGACGCGCTCGTCTTGCGTCCATGAACACAGGCCCACTTCGGTGGGCCTGTGTCGTTTCTGGCGGGTCAGAAACTCGCTCCCAGGGTGATGAGGTGACGCCACTCCTTCTCGCTCACATCCCTGTGCAGGCCGTGGTAGTCGAGCCAGGCATCGTCCCAATCCAGTTCGCTTGACCAGGAGAGGCGCAGGTGATCGTTGAAATAGTACCTGAGGCCCAGGCTGCCGCTGACGGACTGCTTTCTGGTCAGGTAGGGGGAGGGTTGATCGACGAATTTTTCATAACTGCCCTTGCCAAACAGCTCGAATTTTTCTTCCCAGAGGGTCCAGGGCTGCCGGTAGTCCCACCCCAGGCTGACGAAGGGGTAATTGATGATCCTGTCGTCAAACAGGTCGGAATTGCTCCACACCTCCGGCCTGAAATAGGCCCGCTCCAGACCGAGCTGTGTAATGAGCTCCAGCCGGCGTTGCCTGTCATTCCAGAAGCGGTAGCCGGGGCCGGAAGCATAGTCAATCTCCAGATAGCCGGCATCGATCATGTTGTAATCGATGTCGACGGAAGAGCGAAGGAACGAGTGATCGTCGAAGAAAAAGTCGAGCTTGGGTTTGAGCTTGTATTCGTGGCTGTCGGTGATGTTGTTCGCCGTTTCGTAGATGTACTCGCCATCCAGGCTGTAACGCCAGTCCAGATTGGCAAACTCGGTGGAGACCTTGAGATTGACGTTGTTGGTCTTCTTGGTGTTCTCCTTCAGCTTGATGTTGAGATCCCCGTTCCCTGTCAGCAGCCAGGCATTGGCCTCGTCAGGAGAGTCCAGCAGGGGGATCCCCGTCTTGGTGAGCGGCTTGGGTTTTTCCTGCTTGTCCAGACGCCATCGTTTGATGGCGCGGCGCGGGACCGTCATGGCCTGACTGTAGGCGGGCTTGATGCGGATCTGCTCGTCCGTGATCTCCTCTATGGTCCCGCTCAGACGATCGCCGTTGCGCATCCAGAGGATGTCCGCCATCGCCGCGGAGCCAGGCAGCAGAAACAACAGGCAAACCACATGACTGATTCTGTTCATGGTGGTCAGGCCTTCAGCCGCTCACGGGTTTGGGCAGCCCGCTCTTGCGCTCGAGCAGGGCGGTCACCTGGGCACTGTCGATGTCGGGGGCAGCGATGAACTGCTCGGCTTCGGGGGAGAGCACCAGCGGCGCCCCTTGTGCCATCTCCGCTTCGGTGCGGGAGAGGGGGGAGTGTACCTCCAGCCAGCGACGACCGTCGGGTTCCACCGCCATCTTGACCGGCTGGTTGATGACCCGGACCGGGGTGCCGACGGGAACAAGACCAAACAGGGTTTCGATGTCATCCGGGCGCAGCCGGATACAACCCGCGCTGACTCGCAGACCGACCCCGAAATCCTTGTTGGTGCCGTGGATGAGGTAGTCCTTGTTGCCATAGCCAAGACGCATGGCGAACTTGCCGAGGGGGTTGTCGGGGCCGGGGGGGACCACGGCGGGCAGATCGATCCCCTTCTGCTCCAGCCAGGACTTGCGGACCATGGGGCCGGGCACCCAGGTCGGGTTGGGATTTTTCGCGATGACGGTGGTGGTCATCTCCGGCGTCTCGCGGCCGATGTCACCGATCCCGATGGGCAGCACCATCACCTCCTGCTTGCCCTTGGGGAAGTAGTAGAGGCGAAGTTCAGGCAGGTTGATGACGATGCCTTCTCGCGGCACGTCGGGCAGCAGCATCTGGGTCGGCAGAGTGAGCCGGGTGCCCGGGGTGGGCAGATAGGGGTCTACGCCGGGATTGGCTTCGAGCAGTGCCAGAAAGCCTGTCCGGGTATGCTTGCCGACCAGTTCCAGATGATCGCCAGGTTGTACGATGTAATCTTCCAGGGCGCCGATGAGACGGCTGTCCGCTGGCGGCAGGGGATAGGTGTTGGACCAGACAGGTGCGGCCCAGAGGCTGGCGGCGGCCAGCAACAGTGAGACGATACGAGTGTTGAGCATGGTTGTTCCTATCGGCTGGGGCGAGGGACGGGTTCCCTTCCAAAAAATGAGCAGAGATTGTCAACGAATCCCGCGGGGATTACCAGTCCGGCACCATGACTGCCGGGAGGGCGGTGGCGAGCGCGTCACCGGGTGTCACCGACCCATCAGGCTCGCCGTATTCACCCGCCCGGAACCGGGTACAGGGTGGAGACAGTGAGCGAGGAGGCGCTGCAGGGTGAAAGTCACTAGTGTTGTGAGGGGCGGGATCGCCGGATGGCGGTTTTATCGCCAGTCGTCTGATCTGCAACGAGATTTACATTGATTTCCCGGCTAGGGTTGGGTCAATATGAGTGCCCGTGGAGAGATGCCGGAGTGGCCGAACGGGATTGACTCGAAATCAATTGTGGCAGCAATGCCACCCAGGGTTCGAATCCCTGTCTCTCCGCCATTTATTCCCCTCAAGCCCGCGCCCGTCGCGGGTTTGTCATTTCTACTGTCCATTCCCCGGCTCAGCTATCTCCCAATGTCTTTTCCGATTTGGGGCCTGTGGTCACGGGGTCGCGAAGTCTTACCCCATTCTCTCGAATGTCCATTCACCTGATTAGCCACTTGCCGGCCCAGTCAGGTCTCCCGGGGTCATCACCAACATGGTGATGGGGAATGGGCCCGCACCTGCAGGGTCATCTGGCCGACCCCGCGAGCTCAGCCATCGCGATCCCCCTGATAGGCGCAGAAAGCCTGCGAGTCGATGTGTCCAGAGCTCGCTATTGGTGCTTGGTTTTCTATCCCGCAGCCATCATCAAAGCAACGTGGCTGCGGGTTGGAGACTCATGCCTTGCGGCTGGCGAGCTGGCGAAGGCGCTGGGTGCTCTGGTGCAGACTCTGGTGCTGCACCTCGTTCAGGGCGCAGTGCTTGAGCACGTACTCGGCGCTGGCCACCACCGTCTTCCAGCGCGGTGCCTTGGGCAGGGTGTCGAGGTTCAGGTACTTGTCGAGGGTGCGGGTCTGGGGACTGGAGCGGTCCATGTAGACCCGCCACAGCTTGCTCTTCTCCGCCAGCACTATCTTGCCCTTGCCGGTGCTCTGCTGCCAGGTCTCCAGGGTGAGACGCATGGTGTCCACCAGGGCGCGGCGCAGAGGTTCGTCATCCTGCTGGCGAATGAGATCGTCCGCCAGCGACCTGAACTCCCCTCCCAGCCGGCTCAGTTCCCCCAGCAACTGGCCATCCTCGATGATGGCCTGGCGAGAGAGGCTCTTGAGGGCGTTCTCCAGTGCAGCCATGCGATTGTCGTCCTGGCGCGGTTCGGTGCCAAGGGTCAGCGCATAGGCGTGCTGCCCCCCCAGGTTGATGGGCAGGGCGCGGGCGTTGAGGGTGTCTCGCTGGCCCGCCACCAGGAAGTCCAGCTCCCGCTCCGGCTGCGCGGTCATGTCGGGCCACTGGCTTGCCAGCGGGGCGGCCAGCCACTCGTCCAGCATCTGCCCCTCCATGGCTTCCGGCTCCTGACCCAGCAGGCGCGCCAGGGCCCGGGAAGCAAACAGCACCCCTCCTTGCTCATCGAGGAAGACCATGGGGTCGGCCCCCTCGCCAAGCAGGGCGAGGAGCCGCTCCTGATCCTGGTGCAGTTGCTCCTGGAGCAGCAGACGGTGCTCTATCTCCTGTTTGAGCAGGCGGTTCTCCACCAGGGAGGCGCGCCCGGCGCTGGCCTCCAGCAGGGCCCTCACCCGGGCGAACAGCTCCTCCTTGCAGAAGGGTTTCACCAGATAGTCGTTGGCCCCGGCGTTGAAACCCTCTTCAATCTCCTTGGGCTGGTTGAGGGCGGTGAGCAGCAGCACCGGCAGCTTCTCCTTGGGGTGCTGCTGGCGCAGACGGCGGCAGACGTCGAAGCCCGAGAGGGTGGGCATCATCACATCAAGCAGGATGAGATCCACCGACTCCTGAGCCAGCTTGGTCAGGGCGTCGTGGCCGTCGCTGCTGGGCAGGATGCGATAACCGCAGGGCTGCAGCAGGTGGCGCAGTATGTGCAAATTGATGGGCTCGTCATCCACCACCAGGATGACGGGGGCATCTTGCGGCGGGGGCGGCAGATCCTCGCTCTCCCAGTCCGGCAGGATGACGGGTTGCTGGCGCACCAGCTGGTGCTCTATCTGGCGGCTGTCGAGGGTCAGACTGCCCGCCTTGCCGCTGGCCAGCGGCAGGGTGAAGGCGAAGGTGGAGCCGACGCTCGGCTCGCTCTCCACGAACAGCTCCCCCCCCATCAGGTGCACCAGCTGGCGGGTGATAGAGAGACCGAGGCCGGCTCCCTGCTTGCTCACTTCCGGGCTCATCTGCACCAGGGGCTCGAAGATGTGCTCCAGATGGTCCCTGGCGATGCCGATGCCGGTGTCGGTCACCTTGATGCGCAGGAAGTTGCCCTCCACCAGGGCGCTCAGCACCACCTTGCCCTGGGGGGTGTACTTGATGGCGTTGCCCACCAGGTTGTAGAGCACCTGCTCGAGGCGCTGCTCGTCCGCCAGCACAGGGGGCAGTTCGGCGGGGCTCTTGTCCACCAGGGTGAGGGGCTTGGCCTGTACCAGATGCTGGCAGAGATCCAGCACCAGCCGGATGACCCCCTTGGAGGAGACCGGCTGGGGGTGGATCTCCAGCTGGCCGTAGCGCATCTGGTGGTAGTCGAGCAAGTCGTCCACGAGGCGGGCCAGACCGTCGGCGCTCTTGATGATGAGGCCGAGTTGTTTCTGCTGCCCTTCGGTCAGGTCCTGCTGGCTGGCGAGCATGGACTCGGCCATCCCCTTGATGCCGTGGATGGGGGTGCGCAGCTCGTGGGAGGTGTTGGCCAGGAGTTCGTCTTTGAGCTTGTCCGCCTGTTGCAGGCTGAGGTTCTGCTTGTGGGTCAGCTTGACCTGCTGTTGCAGCTCCTGGGTCTGGCGTTCGATGAGCTCGATCTTGTCCTTCACCGAGCGCTGCATGTGGCGAAATGCCTGTGCCAGCCGGTCGATGTCATCGTCGGTGCGGGGGATGGTGATGGGGTGATCCAGGGCGCCGTCCGCCACCTGTTCGGCGGCGGCGGTGAGGGATCGCAGGGGCGCCGTGATAGAGTGGGAGAGCCAGCGGGAGAAGAGGATCAGCAGCAGCAGTGAGCCAGCTCCCAGCAGGATCACCAGGGTCTCGAGCTGGCGGATGGGGGCATAGGCCTCGCTGGTGGAGATCTCGGCGATGAAGGCCCACTCGGTATCGAACACCTTCACCTGGGTATAGGCGGCCAGCACCTCGTCATCGTGGTAGGAGAGGAAGGGGCCGACCCCCTGCTCCCCGGAGAGGGCCTTGATGATGAGGGGGGTCTGCAGCGGTCGGAAGTCGGGGCTGAAGCTGTTCTCCACGCTGAATTCGGGGGCGAGCCAGGCGTTGGCGCGCATCCGCTTGTCCGGGCCGATGAGAATGGTCTCGCCGGTGGCGCCGAGCCCCTCCCGCTCCGCCATGATCTGGTTGAGCTTGTCCGGCAGCAGTTCGAAGATGACCACGCCGCGCACATAGTCGTACTGCATCACGGGAGCGGCGAGGTAGGCGACCACCTGGCCGGTCAGCTCGTTGCGGCCAAAATCGGTGAACTCGAAGATCTGCTGGGGCTTCTGGCCGCCATCGAGGCGGCGCTTGATCTTGGCGAAGGTGTTGCCAAGACCGCTGGACTGGTAGGGGCCCGAGAGCAGGTTGGTGGCGAAGTTGGCCTGCTTGGTGACCGAGTAGACCACGTCACCGTTGAGGTCGACCAGGAAGATGTCGCTGTAGTTGGATTTGCGCACCATGTCGGCGTAGCCGCGATGGAAGCGCTGGTGGACGCGGCCATACATCTCGTCCGCCAGGATGAGGGCGCTGATGGAGGGCTCTATCTCCACCTGACTGTCAGGTTGTTGCAGCTTGTCCCAGGAGCCCGGCACATAGCGGGCCTGGGCGCGGGCACGGGCCTCCTGCGGCGTGGTGCCGAGCTTCTCGAAGGCACCGGTGAAACCGTAGAAGCGACCGATACTGTTGCCGGCAAAGTCCTGCTGGGAGAAGTTGATGATCTGCTCCTTGAGGTTGCCGAAGTAGTCTTGCAGCTGGTTTTTCTTGATGTTGCGCACCGAGACCAGATGGTTGGAGGTCTGGGTGGTGAGATCCTTGCCGTGGCTATAGAGGAAAAACAGGGTGACGACCAGGAAGGGCACCAGGCCCAACATGAAAAAAGCCAGCATCAGCTGCGGTCTGAGCCCCCGAGGCCTGAAGTTCCATTTCATCGCATGATTTTCAATTGAGAATCCAGTTACTAAGCGCGATGAGTTTCTGACTAAAGGCTAACTATTTCAATGGCTTTATCTTAAATTCGCTCGTCGGGTCACAGGGAGCGGGGGGATTTTCGACCAAGGCGTCTAAAGGGTGAGCAAACAGCACGGGAAAGGGCTCAAAGTGAGAAAAAAGGGTTGTGCCCGGGCTCGGGGTACGTATAATGCGCCTCGTTGTCAGGCAACTGGCACGCAAGCAGTAATGCGGGAATAGCTCAGTTGGTAGAGCACGACCTTGCCAAGGTCGGGGTCGCGAGTTCGAGTCTCGTTTCCCGCTCCAATACTCCATGGCACCAACCATGGACATCACTCTCAAGGCAATGCCTTGTCAGCATGGCGCGTTAGCAAAGCGGTTATGCAGCGGATTGCAAATCCGTTTAGTCCGGTTCGACTCCGGAACGTGCCTCCATCTTCTCCCTGTTATCCACATCACTGACGTTGTCCATCCGCCATGGCGGCCCAGGATGATGCTTCATTGCATGTCAGTCAGCCGTGAACAACCTTCCCGTTGCCACGTCTTGTGCAGATGCTGATCCATCTCGGCCAATGCCTCGCCCCTGGATCCGGACCTCTCTTCGCCCCCCTGTTCTGCCAGCGCGGCCATCTCCTTTATCAGCAAACCGCATTGCCACAGGCTGGCGGTGGGGACCCCGTGATAGGGGATGTCGATGGCATCGTCACGATTGAGCCGCCACTCCTGCCACTGGCTCCAGGCGAGCACGCCCAATGCCCCCAGCAGCGCCGCATCTGCAAGTTTCATCCTGTGTTCCCCCGTTCTGGTCCAGTCCTCGTTAACTCTGGAACAGGGGCCGCGTTTTGCCACCTTTGTTGTTTTTTAGTTAAAGAATGTAACCCGGTTTCATTTTTAGGCTTTTAGCGCCATTTTTTATCAAAAAATGGCGCTGTCGGTGTAGTAATCCTACAATGATTGGCGTAATCTTTGTTCAGTGGTCTTACCAGTGAGGCGTTACATCATGTTTCATCCCTTCTCCCTGACTCAGATAATCCTTCGCCGCATCTTTGTCCTGATGGCGGGTCTGCTCGCCTTCCCGGTGATGCTGTTTCGCCGGGATCGCGCCCGTTTCTACAGTTACCTGCACCGCATCTGGAGCAAGACCAGCACCAAGCCGGTCTGGCTCAAGATGAGCGAGCGAGGGGAGCGGATCTTCTACTGATCCTCCCCGTGACGCCCGTTTCACCCGGCGCCAGACTGGCGTGACAGGCAGGGCGCACCTCCCGATATAAAAAAACCGACACCCTGGTGTCGGTTTTTTTATGGGTCTCGAACCGCCACCGGCCTTGTATCCATGGCCGGTCCACGTTGTCTCTTGTTTCTTGTTTCTTGTTTCTTGTTTCTGTGGGCGACCCTTTATGCCGCACTCTCAGCCGCATTCTCAGCCGCGCCCGTGCGACATGACGGGAGGAAGGGCTGGCGGTACTCAGGGCGCAGGCCCAAGGGTGGCCAGCGCCGCGCGCAGACGGGCGAGGCCGATGGGCTTGAACAGGCAGTCGTTCATGCCGGCGGCGAGGCAAAGCTCCCGCTCGCGAGGCTGGGCATGGGCGGTGAAGCCCCAGACGGGCAGGCCATGGCCAAGGGCACGCAGGCTGCGGGTCAGCTCGAAGCCGTCCATCACCGGCATCTGGCAGTCGGTGATGACCAGATCGAAGGGGTGGCTGGCGAGGGCGCGCAGGGCCTCCAGGCCATTGCTGCGCACACTGACGTCGTGTCCCAGGTGCTTGAGCTGCTGGCGCAGCAGGATCTGGTTGGCGTGATTGTCATCGACCACCAGGATATGCAGCCGATGGGGGAGGGGTTGAACCTGGTGGGGCTGGGGCGCCGGCATTGCCGTGATCGGGGCGGGGGGTTGCTGGGCGAGCGTGAGGGGCAGCCTTATCTCGAGCCGGGTGCCTTCGCCGACCTGGCTGTGAACGGCTATCTCCCCCCCCATCATCTGGCACAGGATGCGGGCGATGTTGAGGCCCAGCCCGCTGCCGGGGAACTGGCCCTGGCCGTGGGCGCGATAGAAGGGGGTGAAGAGCCGGGGCAGCTTGTCCGCGGGAATGCCGGCTCCGGTGTCGGTGATGGTGAGGTGCAGCACAGGAGGCTGCTCGCCCCCGGTCAGGGTGGCGGTGATGGCGACCCGGCCCTGCTCGGTGAACTTGATGGCGTTGCCGATGAGATTGAAGAGGATCTGGCGCAGGCGAAGGGGATCGATCAGCACCCTTGGCATGGGGGTGTCGGGCAGCCTGACCTCATAGAGCAGCCCCTTCTGCTCGGCCATGCCCGCAAAGACCCGGGTGACGGACGAGAGCAGGGGAGCGAGATCGCAGGGGGTGGGAGTCAGGGTCATCTGGCCCGCCTCTATGGAGGCGATATCCAGGCTGTCCCCCAGCAGATCCAGCAGGCCGTTGGCGGAGTCGGCGGCGATGCGCAGCAGCTCGCCGCTGTGACGGCTGAGAGCGGGATCCTCGGTGGCCAGCTCCAGCATGCCGAGGATGGCGTTCATGGGGGTGCGGATCTCGTGGCTCATGGTGGCGAGGAAGTCGCTCTTGGCGCGGCTGGCGCTGTCGGCCTGCTGTTTGGCCTCGCGCAGCGCCTCTTCCAGCCGCTTGCGGTCCGTGATGTCTATCCAGCCGTCGATCACCCCGCTGATGGCCCCCTCCCCGTCGAAATAGGGCACCATCCAGTGATAGATGTCGCTCTGGGTTCCCCTGTGATGGAAGAGGCGATCCGCAAAGATGGGCTGCCCCTCCTGCAATACCCTGGCAAAGTCCTGCTCCAGCACGGCGATGCTGCCTGCATCGAGCACCCCTGACAGCCCCTGGGCGAAGGGCTGACCCAGAATGGCCTTTGGCTCGGCGCCGAGCTGGGTCAGGTATTTGCTGTTGCACAGCAGCACCTTGCCGCTCTTGTCCCGCACGACGATGGGGTGGGGCAGGCTCTCCCCCAGTGCCCGGATGAACCTGACATGGGCCTCCAGTTGCTGGCGGGAAGCCTGCTCGGCGCTGGCCATCCGCTTGAACATGCGGTTGCGATAGAGCAGCACCAGCGCCAGGGTGAGGAGCCCCACGAACACCAGGTAGACGATGTGGGCGTGGCGATCCATGAAGCCGGGCACCGGCAGTTTGCGGTTGCGCCACTCGTAACTCATCATGGCGAGCTCGTTGGGGGGGATGGCGAGGATGGTCTTGTCGAGGATCCCCATCAGCATCCCCTGTCCGGGCAGGCTGGCAAACCCCATCCGGATCGGCTCGTCATCGGCGGGGCCGGCGATGCGCAGGGGGCTCTGGGGATCATTGTCCAGCGCATGGCGGGCAAAATAGAGGGGCACGATGGCGGCATCCACCCGTCCCTGGGCGAGCACCTCCATCGCTTCTGCGGCACTCTCCACCTGGGTGATGCGGCTGCCCTCGAGTGTCTGTGCGAGGGGCACATGGTGCGTCATCGCCACCGTCTTGCCCGCCAGACTCCGGATGGTGTCGATCCCTTGTTCCTCCTGGCGGGTGAGGATCACATAGATGTTGTCGGTGGCGTAGGGCACCGAGGTGTGCAGCCCGTAGTGTTCGGCCACCTGCTGGGAGATGGCGCCGATGAGGTCGATGGCGCCTGACTGCATGGCTTTTGCCAGCTGACGCTCGGAATCTGCCCGCACGAACTCGAAGGTGAGGCCGGTGCGTGTGCGGATCTTGTCCAGCATGTCCACCGTCATGCCGACCAGCTGGCCGTCATGATCCAGGGCGCCATAGGGGTAGAGGTTGTCCATCAGCCACACCCTGATGGGGGGCGCTTGCCGCATCCAGGCCCGCTCGGCGGCATCATAGAGATCGGCGCTTCGCTCGTTCATGTCGCGGATGGGCCCGTTCCACTGGGTGAAGAGGGTGTTGCGCGCCCGGTCGTCGATGGCCGCCAGCCCCCGGTTGACCAGGCTGAGCAGGGCGGGCTCGGTGGCCGGGACGGCAAAGCGGAACTCGGCAGGCGCCAGCTCGGGCGGGGCCTCGCCCCGCTGGCGAAGGTTGTCGAAGCGCTCGCTGTTGAGGTAGTGGGTGGCGTGGGCATCCCCCAGCAGGATGTCGTCGCGGCCGAAGAAGACCGCATCGAACGCCTCCATGTTGGAGGGATAGGTCACCAGGGTGAGAGTGGGGTAGTAGCGGACAAAGCGCGCCCTGTCTATCTGATCCCGGACGGCGGCCACCCGCTGTCCAGGTGTAAGCAGTGCCCCCCGATAACGTCTGGGCACGGAGAAGACGAGGGGGCTGCTGAAATAGGGGTTGCTCAGGCGGATCGCCCGGGTGTCACTGTCCGCCAGGGTGAGATTGCCGAGGCTGGCGAGGTGTATCTCCCCCCGTGCCAGGGCACGGAGCAGGTGCGCCTTGTCGGGGAAGGCGCTCAGGGCAACGGGTTTGTCCAGCATCCGGGCCAGCAGGTCGATGTAGTCGGCACTGAGCCCCTCGACGCGCTGGCGAGCGATCATGGTGAAGGGGCGGTAGTCCTCTTGCAGGATGCCGACCCGCAGTTGGGACTGCTGGCGCAGCCATCCGAGCTCCGCCTCCGACCAGCGGGGAGGCAGCGGGGCGGGATCGTAGCGGCTGTGCAGGGTCAGGGCCTGCACAGGTTGAAGGCAGAGCAGACAGAGCAGGATCAGTGTTCGATATAGGTTCATCTAGCCACCCGACGCGACAGCCATCCCTGCCAAGCCTCATCCAATGGCGGCCATTCTACCGGAAAATGGCTATAACGAGTCCGCTATTTCTCCACGCGCGTCGGCGAGAGCACGTCAAGCAGGGCGGCCTGGCCGCCCCGCCCTCAACCGAACTGGTAGGCCCCCATGTAGAGGCTGCCGTAATCCCAGCTGTCGTGCAGCTTTCGGGGTCTGTCGGCCCCCGCCGCGCCGAGCGCCACAAACAGGGGGCGCAGGTGATCGTCGTGGGGATGGGATTCCACCGCGCCCGGCGCCCGGGCCCGGTAATCTTCCAGCGCCCCCCTGTCTCCCTCTGCCATGGTCTGCTCCAGCCAGCGGGCAAACTGGCTCGCCCACTGGGGAACCGGCGAGCCGTCCGGCCCGAGGGCACGCAGGTTGTGGGTGATGGCGCCGGAGGCGAGGATGCCGATCCCTTGCTCGCGCAGCCCCTGCAATGCCTCCCCCAGCTGCCACAGCTGGGCCGGGGTGAAGTTGGCCGGGATGGCGATCTGCACCAGGGGGAGTTCACTGTCCGGATCCATCAGGGAGAGGGGGGACCAGACCCCGTGATCCAGCTCGCGGCGCACCGGGGTGGCGGGCAGGCCGGCCAGCAGCAGCTGATCGCTCACCGCTTCCTGCAACCATTGCGGGCTCGTCGCGGGCCAGCGGATCTGGTAGAGGGGCTCGGGGAAGCCGTAGAAGTCGTACATCAGGGCCGGGCTGGGCTCGACGTTGATCTGCAGCTCGCTTCGGCTGAACCAGTGGGCCGAGATCACCACCAGCCCTCTGGCACCCTCGAGGCGCAGTTGCTTCAGGAACCGGGTCGCGGGCTGATCGCGCAGGACCAGATCCGGGGCGCCGTGGGAGATGAACCAGACAGGGGCGATAGACATGACAGACTCCATATGTGTTGTGCCGATGCGCGCGGCGCACCGACAACCCGAGGCCAGGGCGACATGCCGCTGACGATGTGGTCATTATCTGCCCCTATTGATGGGTTAACAATCAGGCTTTAAGGATAAGCACTCTTCACTTTTGGTTGATAGTCTGGCATCAGGGCGAGGGAGACCGGGGCAGAAACGACAACGCCGGCGCAGTGCGCCGGCGTTGTGATCAGGGTCCGTCGGACGTGGCCTCTGACGGGATGCCCCGCAGCGCCGCCTCCAAGATCAACGCGGGCCCCGGGCGGGTTTATTGAATGCCCAGCAGCTCCACGTCGAAGATGAGGACTGAGCCCGGCGGGATCTTGCCGGCGGCTCTGTCGCCATAGGCCAGGTTGGCGGGGATGTAGAAGCGGGTCTTCTCCCCTTCCACCATCAGTTGCACCCCTTCGGTCCAACCCTTGATCACCTGGTTGAGGCCGAACTCGATGGGTTCGCCACGGGCGACGGAGCTGTCGAACACGGTGCCGTCCAGCAGCTTGCCCTCGTAGTGCACCTTCACCTTGCTGGTGGCGGTGGGGTGAACGGTACCGGTGCCCGGGGTCAGCACTTCGTACTGCAGGCCGGAGGCGGTGGTGGTCACCAGGGGTTTTTCCTGGTTGCTGGCGAGGAACTCGGCCCCCTTGCGCACGTTCTCTTCGGCCAGCTTCCGGTTGTTGCTGCTGGAGTAGAAGTAGTAGGCGGCGCCGGCGATAAGAAGGGCTATCAGAATGAATTTCATCGGGTTTTCCTGTTCCTTGAAATCAGAGTGCGAGTGAGGGGGCATCTTATCCCAGCCAGGGGGAGAGGGCGAGGGGAGGCGCCCCGGGATGTGACCTGGCGGGTAAGGGGGCGGGGGCAGCTGAGTGCCCCCGCCGCGGGGTTACTTGACGGCCACCATCATCAGGGCGGGCAGGGCGAAGAAGAGCCCGGCCACGTAACCCAGCGCCAGCAGCTTGTTCTCGCTGCCGACCCGGGCCAGGGCTTCGGCGGCCTTGATGGGCAATTCCCGCAGGAAGGGCACCCCGTAGATGAGCACCACGGCGAAGAGGTTGAACAGCACGTGGACCAGGGCGATGGTCAGGGCGAGCTGGGCACCGGCACCGCTGATGGCGGTGGCGGCCAGCAGGGCGGTGATGGTGGTGCCGATGTTGGCCCCCAGGGTGAAGGGGTAGAGCTGACGGGTGTTGAACACGCCGCCTCCCGCCAGGGGGATCATCAGGCTGGTGGTGGTGGAGGAGGACTGCACCATCACGGTGACCAGGGTGCCGGAGGCGATGCCGGTGAGCGGGCCACGGCCCAGGGCCTTGTGCAGCAGCTCCTTGGCACGGCCCACCATGACCTGTTGCAGCACCTTGCCAAGGGCGGTGACGCAGAACAGGATGAGCAGAATCCCGATGAGAATGGTGGCGATGGCGCCCCCCTTGCCCGGCAGGAAGGCGACGGCACCGTCGATGAGATCCAGGGACGGGGAGATGAGGGGCTTCATGAAATCCATCCCCTTCATCGACATGTCGGCGGAGCCCAGCAGCAGGCTGGCAATCCCTTCCGCACTCTTTTGCAGCAGACCGAACATCAGCTCCAGGGGCAGGAAGATGAAGACCGCCAGCAGGTTGAAAAAGTCGTGCACGGTGGCGGCGGCGAAGGCGCGGCGAAACTCGCCTCTGTCCCGGATGTGCCCCAGGGAGACGATGGTGTTGGTGATGGTGGTGCCGAGGTTAGCCCCCATCACCATGGGGATGGCCATGGCCATGGGCAGGCCCCCTGCCACCAGGCCGACGATCACCGAGGTGACGGTGCTGGAGGATTGCACCAGGGCGGTGGCCAGGATGCCGAGCAGCAGGGCGACGAAGGGGTTGTTGGCAAAGGCGAAGATCTGGGCCGCGCCCTCGGCGCCGCCGGAGAAGCCCTTGAAGCCGTGGGAGACGGCGCCAACGGCGACCAGGATCAGGTAGATCAGCGTGATCACCGCGAGCCAGTTGAACAGGGGGCCGGGACGACGGATCTGCTGGGGTGCGGAAGATGCGGTGCTGTGCATATGGCCTCTTGGGGTCGTTCTGCGTTGAAAATGGACGGGCGCATTACAACAAGGCTCCATGACAGAAATATGACAACGTGACACTTTTATGATGCTTTGGTGACAGGGCGGCAGGGGGCGTCGCAGACAAAAGGTGTCGGAGCAAACGCCGATATGACGCCATCCGGCTCATCACCGGCCCCCGCCCTTGCACTGGGATCCCAGGGTTATATGCTGCCGGACTTTCCTGTCTTGAAACTGAGGAAGTGATGATGCGTGCATGGGTTTTGTGCCTCTCCCTGGGTCTGCTGTCTGCCGGTGCGCAGGCCAGCGTGTTCAAGTCCGAGTGCAACCTCGACAAGGCGGTCAGGAACGAGGCGATGAACGCCACCCTGGGGGTCAAGGGCAACTGCGATGCCGACAAGCTGGTGCGCAAGCAGAAGGAGAAGGCCAATGCCGAGGTGAAGAAACACACCACGGACGTGCTGGACAAGAAGACGGCGGGACTGAAAGAGACCAGGCAGCACACCAATGCGGCCCTGAACAAGCAGAGTGCCGGTGTGAAGCAGGCGCAGGACAAGGTCAACCAGACCCGCAAGGATGTCAACGCCGTGACCAGGGATCCGGTCAAGGCGGCCGCCACGGCCGTGCTCAATCAGGGGTGAGGGTCCGCGCACCGGACGTCTGAATGCAAGAAGGGGAGCCATGGGCTCCCCTTCTGTTTGGGCGTGTGTGCCGCCTTACTGGCCGTCGGCCGCTTCCTCGTACTGACGGAAGGGGATGCGGAACACGGCGAGGCGCAGGAAGAGGTAGGTGACCCCGATCCCCGCCCAGATGAGGCCAAGCTCCAGGGAGCTCTGCTCCAGGTTGATCCAGAGGGCGCCGATGGTGGCGGCCCCCAGCAGCGGCAGCACCAGGAACAGCAGGTGCTCCTTGAGGCTCTTGTTGCGCTTCTCGCGGACCCAGAACTGGCCGATCACCGAGAGGTTGACGAAGGTGAAGGCCACCAGGGCGCCGAAGTTCACCAGGGCCAGGGCCATGTCCAGATCGAAGGAGACCGCGGAGAGGGCCAGGGCCCCCACCAGCAGCACGTTGATGGCCGGGGTGCGCCAGGTGGGGTGGATATAGCCGAACACCCGCTCCGGGATCATGCGATCGCGACCCATCACGTAGAGGATGCGCGACACGCCGGCGTGGGCCGCCATGCCGGAGGCGAGCACGGCCGCGGTGGTGCACACCAGCACCACGCTCTGGAACAGGGTGCCACCCACGTAGAGGGCGATCTCCGGCAGCACGGCGTCCGGCTCCTTGAAGCGGGCCAGATCCGGGAAGAAGAGCTGCAGGCTGTAGGAGACGGTGACGAAGATGATGCCGCCGATGAGGGCCGTCAGCACGATGGCGCGGGGGATCACCTTGCCGGCATTCGGGGTCTCTTCGGAGAGGGAGCTCAGGCCGTCGAAGCCCAGGAACGAGAAGCAGAGGATGGTGGCGCCGGTAAACAGCGGCAGCATGCTGGCAGACTCCACATGGAACGGACGGCTGCTCATCAGGGTGCCGGCCCCTTCACCGTGACTCAGGCCCCAGGCGATGAGGCCGAGGAAGGTGACGATGATGGCGATCTGGATGAAGACGATGAAGCCGTTGAGGTTCGCCACCAGCTTGATGCCGCGCAGGTTCAGGAAGGTCATCACGGTCACCAGACCGAAGATGAAGATCCAAGGCTCCACGGTGGGGAACATGGCGGTCAGGTAGATCTTGGCCAGCAGGATGTTGATCATCGGCATGAACATGTAGTCCAGCAGGGAAGACCAGCCCACCATGAAGCCCACGTAGGGGTGGAACACCTTCTGGGCATAGGTGTAGGCGGAGCCTGCGGACGGGAAGCGGCGCACCAGGTGGCCGTAGCTGAACGCGGTCAGCAGGATGCCGCCGAGCGCCAGCAGGTAGGCGGTGGCCACGCGACCATCCGTGATGTCACCGACGATGGCGAAGGTATCGAATACCGCCATGGGCGTGAGGTAAGCCAGACCCATCACCACGACCTGGAACAGGGTGAGGGTCTTGAGCAGCTTGGCACCGGCCATCACGCTTTCTCCTCTGCACAGGCCCCGTGGGCGAGATGGGACGGGATCAGGGACGCGGAAACGCGTCGCTGGACACAGGGGGCGCCCATCTGTGGCACAGATGCGTGGCGCACGCCGGCGGGGACCGGCAGGAAAGCAGTGAAATGCCCCATGTTTTTCCTCACAACGTCGGGAGATTGCTTGGCAATCTGGGTATCAATTCCGGCACATGGCCGGCCTCTTGGTGAATGGTGGTGTGCCCCAGAAAAGCAAAGAACCGATGTTGTTGAAACATCGGCTCTCAAGGGGCGCCGTATTGTGCCCTCAGGGGAGGGAGGAGACAAGCGAAAAAGGCCGTCAGCGGGGAATTTGTTCCCCCGGTGAGCGATCACTTCGCCACCGCTGCCGGAAAGTCGATGACAACCTTGTCATCAGGCGGGACCCTGCTTTGCCGCCATGTGAAACCGGCGCCCTGAGGGCGCCGGTTTCGCTCAGGAGGCGTCCTGCTCGGGGCGGCCGAGGCGGACCCGGAACACGGTGAGGCGCAGCAGCAGGTAGATGGCACCGAGGGCGGCCCAGATCAGCCCCAGCTCGAAGGAGGCGGGCTCCAGGTTGAGCCAGAGCACCCCGATGCAGGCGGCGCCGCACAGGGGCAGGGCGAGGAACAGCAGGTGATCCTTCAGGGTCTTGTTGTGACCCAGCCTGAGATAGAAGTGGGCAATCACCGCCAGGTTGACGAAGGTGAAGGCCACCAGGGCGCCGAAGTTGATGAGCGCCAGCGCCATCTCCAGATCGAAGGCCACCGCCGAGAGGGCCAGCATGCCCACCAGCAGCACGTTGAGAGCCGGGGTCTGCCAGGTGGGGTGGATGTAGCCGAAGACGCGGCTCGGCAGGGCGCGATCCCGGCCCATCACGTAGAGCAGGCGCGATACCCCGGCGTGGGAGGCGAGCCCCGAGGCGAGCACCGCCACCGTGGTGCAGACCAGCACCACCGCCTGGAACAGCTTGCCGCCCACATAGAGGGCGATCTCCGGCAGCACCGCATCCGGCTGCTGGAAGCGGGAGATGTCCGGGAAGAAGAGCTGCAGGAAGTAGGAGACCGAGATGAAGAGCACGCCGCCGATGAGGGCGGTGAGCACGATGGCCCGGGGGATCACCCGATCCGCGTTCGGGGTCTCCTCCGACAGGGTGGTGATGGCGTCAAACCCGAGGAACGACAGGCAGAGGATGGAGGCGCCGGTCAGCAGGGGATGGATGTGCATCTGCTCGGAGAAGAAGGGGCGGCTGCTCGCCACCGTGCCCAGCCCCTCGCCGTGGCTCACGCCCCAGGCGATGAGGCCGATGAAGACGGCGATGATGCTGAACTGCATGATGACGATCAGGCTGTTGAAGTTCGCCACCAGCTTGATGCCCCGCAGGTTCAGGAAGGTCATGACGGCGGCCAGGGCCAGGATGTAGGTCCAGGGGGCCACGCCGGGGAAGAGGGCCTCTATGTAGATCTTGGCCAGCAGCATGTTGATCATGGGCATGAACATGTAGTCGAGCAGGGAGACCCAGCCCACCATGAAACCCACATAGGGGTGGAACACCTTCTGGGCATAGGTGTAGGCGGAGCCTGCCGAGGGGAACTTGCGCACCAGGTGGCCGTAGCTCATGGCGGTGAACAGCATGCCGATGAGGGCGAGCAGGTAGGCGGTCGGCACATGGCCTTCGGTGATCTCGGTGACGATGCCGAAGGTGTCGAACACCGCCATGGGGGTGAGATAGGCCAGCCCCATGATGACCACGTGCCAGAGTTTCAGGCTTTTTTTCAGACCGGCGGGGTGCGGGTGCATCAGGCGATCCCCCGCAGGCTGGCTGACGGGATCAGGCTGACGGTGAGGTCATCCTGCACGGTGGGGGCGCCAGTCCGGGATGCGGACGGATGGCGCAGACCGGCGCGGGCCGGCAGGAAAGCGATGATATGCCCCATGGAGTTCCTCACTAAGAAGCGGGTGTCGTGAGATGGCGTGCCACCTCGTTATCATTTCCGGTCTGTTCCGGCCTCGTTATGGATTTGTTTGGCGCAAAAAAAGAACCGGGCTCCGATGAGCGGACGGTCCTTGAATACGGCGGCGCATTGTGCATTCGTGATGCCCCCTTGACAAGCATATCAAGGGAGCAAAAACGCATTTTTTTGCACGTGGGCGAACGCGCTCTTCCGGATCAGGCCAGGGAGGCGGACAGGGCCTGCTCCAGCAGGTCGAGCCCCTCGTCGACGATGGCTGCCGGGGCGGTCAGGGGGGCGAGGAAACGGATCACGTTGCCACGCACGCCGCAGGCCAGCAGCACCAGGCCCCGCTTGCCCGCCTCGGCCACCAGCCGCTTGGTGAGATCCGGGTCCGGTCTGGCGGCATCCCCCTCCTTCACCAGCTCCATGGCCACCATGGCGCCGGGGCCGCGGATGTTGCCGATGCAGTCAAACCGTGTCGCCAGCTGGTGCAGGCGTGCCTTGATCTGCTCCCCCTGGGCCAGGGCCTTCTGGTTCAGGCGCTCCTCCTCGATCACCTCCAGCACCGCCAGGGCGGCGGCGCAGGCGATGGGGGAGCCCGCATAGGTGCCCCCCAGGCCACCGGGCTTGGCGGCGTTCATCACCTCGCTTTTGCCCACCACGGCAGAGAGCGGGAAGCCGCCGGCCAGGCTCTTGGCGAGGGTCATGATGTCGGGTTCGACACCGCTGTATTCGGTGGCGAAGGTCTTGCCGGTGCGACAGAAACCGGTCTGGATCTCGTCGCAGATAAGTAGGATGCCGTGCTGGTCGCACACCTGGCGCAGGCGCTGCATGAAGCTGGCGGAGGCGGGGTAGAAGCCCCCTTCCCCCTGCACCGGCTCGATGATGATGGCGGCCACCCGGGTGGGTTCGATGTCGGCGCTGAAGCAGAGATCCAGCGCGGCCAGGGCATCGTCTTCACTCACTCCCAGGTAGTCGGCGGGGAAGGGGAGGTGATAGACCTCCCCCGGGAAGGGGCCGAAGCCGGTCTTGTAGGGCACCACCTTGCCGGTGAGGGCCATGCCCATCATGGTGCGGCCGTGGAAGCCCCCCTTGAAGGCGATGGTGCCGCTGCGACCGGTGTGGGCGCGGGCGATCTTGATGGCGTTCTCCACCGCCTCGGCGCCGGTGGAGAGGAAGAGGGTGCGCTTGGGGGTGGGGCCGGGCACCAGGGCATTCAACTTCTCCGCCAGCTCGATATAGCCGGAGTAGGGGGTGACCTGGAAGCAGGTGTGGCTGAACTTCTCGAGCTGCTCGCGCACCGCCGCCACCACCTTGGGGTGGTTGTGGCCGGTGTTGAGCACGGCGATGCCGGAGGCAAAGTCGATGTAGCGGTTGCCCTCCACGTCCCACAGCTCGGCGTTGTGCGCCCGGTCGATGAAGACCGGCAGCAGGGTGCCGACCCCCTGGACCACGGCCGCTTCGCGGCGGGCCTGCCACTGCTGGTTGTTGCTTGAATGACTCATCTTTCCTCCCTGAGGGGCATGGGCCCCCGCTGTTCCTGTGCCATCTGGCCATATGTGTGCCGCCAACTGCCTTCGGGCAGGGCGGCCTGTTCGCAAAAGGGGGCCCCGGGCGTGCCCTCAGGGCCCACAAGGCGCTCGGTCGTGACCGGCGACCCCCTCTTTCTATCTGTAAAAGCGATGGGCTGTGTCATAACGCATCTGTTTTAACGATGCGATTGCCCTTTCATTTCCCTCAGCGAATGCCGCCAAAGCAGAGGTATTTGGTCTCCAGGTACTCCTCCAGCCCTTCGGCCGCACCTTCCCGGCCCAGTCCCGACTCCTTGATCCCGCCAAAGGGGGCCAGTTCGGTGGAGATGATCCCCTCGTTGATCCCCACCATGCCGTATTCGAGTCCCTCGGCCACTCGCCACACCCGGGCGATGTCGCGGCCATAGAAGTAGGCGGCCAGGCCATAGGGGGTGTCGTTGGCAAGCGCAATGGCCTCGGCTTCCGTCTCGAAGCGCACCAGGGGGGCGACGGGCCCGAAGATCTCCTCGTCCAGAATGGGGTTGCCCCGGGTGACCCCGGTCAGGATGGTGGGGTGATAGAAGAGGGGACCGGCGGGGTGGGCGTCGCCCCCCACCAGCACCCGGGCACCGGCGGCGACCGATTGCTGCACCAGCTCGGCCACCTTGCTGGCGGCGGCCGGGTTGATGAGGGGCCCGATCTGGACGCCCTCGCCCATGCCGTCCCCGACCTTGAAGGCTTTGACCGCGGCGGCGAGCTTCTCGGCGAAGGCGTCATAGACGCTGGCCTGCACCAGGATGCGGTTGGCGCAGACGCAGGTCTGGCCGGCGTTGCGGTATTTGGACGCCAGGGCCCCGGCCACGGCGGCGTCGAGGTCGGCGTCGTCAAAGACGATGAAGGGGGCGTTGCCGCCAAGCTCCAGGGAGAGGCGCTTCATGGTGTCGGCGCACTGGCGCATCAGCAGTTTGCCGATGCGGGTGGAGCCGGTGAAGGAGAGCTTGCGCACCACGGGGTTGCTGCACAGCTCGTTGCCCACCGCGCTCGCCTGATGGGAGGTGACGATGTTGATGACCCCGGCGGGAATGCCCGCCTGCTCCGCCAGTACCGCCAGCGCCAGGGCGCAGAGGGGCGTTTCGGCGGCGGGCTTGATGACTATGGTACAACCGGCGGCCAGCGCCGGACCCGCCTTGCGGGTGATCATGGCGATGGGGAAGTTCCAGGGGGTGATGGCGGCCACGACCCCCACCGGCTGCTTGATGGTGGCCAGGCGCCGATCGGCGGAGAAGCCGGGGATGGTGCGGCCATAGGCACGCTTGCCCTCTTCCGCGAACCACTGGATGAAGCTGGCGCCGTAGGCCACCTCTCCTTTGGCTTCCGCCAGCGGCTTGCCCTGCTCGCAGGTCATGATACGGGCGAGCTCCTCCTGGTTGGCCATGATGCGCTCGAACCAGGCGTAGAGTTTGCTGCTGCGCTCCTTGGCGGTGAGGGCCGCCCAGGCGGGTTGCGCCGCGTGGGCGGCCGCGATGGCGAGGCGGGTATCCTCCCCGTCCATGTCGGGCACCTGGGTGATGACCTGGCCGGTGGCCGGGTTCAGGACCTCGAACCGGCGCCCGCCCAGGGACTCGCACCAGCGGCCGTCGACATAGGCCAGGGATTTGATCAGGGAGAGAGCAGGTTGTGATGCTGACATAAGTAAGGGGCCTCGATAGTGGGTCTGGGTGGCGCGTTTATGTGGGCACCGCCGTATAGAATAATAAGCACGTAACGACCATAAAATGAGCCGAAATGTTTTTCAAGTGTTAAATATATTTGAGTGAACTGGGCGTCACATGCTAGAAATGGGGCTGTTAGCGCGATTGTAGCGGTTTTCATTGCGCAGGGTGTGCAAAATAATGAACGCTCTGGGTTGTGCAGGATAGTGAACGGGGCTGACGTTCCTGACTCACTATATTGACCAGTCGGCCCCAGGTATTCGAATGACCATGGAAGGAGGTGGGCGATGGAGCAATCCCGTGGCGAGGTCCGGTGGCGGACCATGACGGACAATCCCCTAGCGGAGCACGAGAGAAACATGGGGGAGCGGCTTGCCCGGATCCGCAGGGAGCTCGGGCTCTCCCAGCGCCGGGTGGCGGAGCTGAGCGGCCTGACCCACGGCGCCATCTGCATGATAGAGCAGAACAAGGTGAGCCCCTCGGTGGCCTCCCTGCAAAAGCTGCTGAGCGTCTACGAGCTGCCGTTGTCGCGCTTCTTCGCCGAAGAGGAGGTGGCGAGCACGCCCAGCGTGGTGATCAAGGCGGAGCAGCTCATCGAGCTCGGCAGCCAGGGGGTCTCCATGAAGCTGGTGCACAACGGCAACAATCGGCGCCAGCTCGGCTTCATGCTGGAGACCTATGCCCCCGGCACCGACACCGGCGGCGTGGTGAAGCATCAGGGGGAAGAGGTGGGCACCGTGCTGGAAGGGTCGGTGTTGCTGACCCTGGCCGGCCAGACCTATGAACTGTGCGCCGGGGACAGCTATGTCATCGACACCGGCGAGCCCCACAGTTTCAGCAATCCCTCGGGGCAGGTCTGCCGCATCGTCAGCGCCCACACCCCGGCCAGCTTTTAATGTGAACAACCCGTTGTGTTGGAAACGAACCGGTAAGGAAACAGGGATCATGACCGAACATGTAAAGAGTTACTACGCAGCCAGTGCCAACAAACACGCGCCCTATCCCACGCTCACCGAGCAGCTGGAGTGCGACGTCTGCGTCATAGGCGCAGGCTACACCGGCCTCTCCAGTGCGCTGCATCTGGTGGAGAAGGGGTACAAGGTGGTGGTGCTGGAGGCCGCGCGAGTCGGCTTTGGCGCCAGCGGCCGCAACGGCGGCCAGATCGTCAACTCCTACAGCCGCGACATCGACACCATCGAAGCGAACTGCCCGCCGGATCAGGCCAGGCTGCTCGGCTCCATGCTGTTTGAGGGGGGCCAGATCATCCGCGAGCGGATCAAGCGCTACAACATCCAGTGCGATCTGCAGGAGGGGGGCGTCTTTGCCGCCGAGACCGAGAAGCAGCTGCACGAGCTCAAGGCGCAGAAGGCGCGCTGGGAGAAGTGGGGCAACGACCAACTGGAGCTGCTCGATGCCGACGGGGTGCGCGAGGTGGTCGCGAGCGATCGTTACGTCGGCGCCCTGCTGGACAAGAGCGGCGGCCATATCCATCCCCTCAACCTGGCGCTGGGGGAGGCGGAAGCCATCCGCATGCAGGGGGGGCTTATCTTCGAGCAGTCCGCCGTCACCAGCATTACTCCGGGTCAGCCGGCGTTGGTCAAGACCGCCAAGGGGGCGGTGAAGGCACGCTTTATCGTGGTGGCCGGCAACGCCTACCTCGGCAATCTGGTGCCGGAACTGGCCAGCAAGAGCATGCCTTGCGGCACCCAGGTGATCGCCACCGAAGTGCTGGGAGAGGAGCGGGCCCGTTCACTCTTGCCACAGAACTACTGTCTGGAGGATTGCAACTACCTGCTCGACTACTACCGTACCTCCGGCGATCACCGGCTCATCTATGGCGGCGGCGTGGTCTACGGGGCGCGGGATCCGGCGGACATCGAGCGGCTGATCATCCCCAAGATGCTCAAGACTTTCCCGCAGCTGGCCGACGTCAAGGTGGAGTACACCTGGACCGGCAACTTCCTGCTCACCCTGTCGCGCCTGCCGCAGTTTGGCCGCATCGGTCACAACATCTACTACATGCAGGGCTACAGCGGCCACGGCGTCACCTGTACCCATCTGGCGGGCAAGCTGCTCTCCGAGGTGCTGAGCGGTCAGGCGGAGCGCTTCGATGCGTTCGCCAGGCTGCCGCACTACCCCTTCCCGGGTGGCCGCCTGCTGCGCATCCCCTTCACCGCCGCCGGCGCCGCCTGGTACACCCTGCGCGATCGACTGGGGGTGTGATGACAAGGTGGCCCGCCAGGCAGGCTGGCGGCAACAAGAAGAGGGAGGCGTTATGCCTCCCTCGTTTTTTGTCGTCAACCTGCCCGGGCCCTGACAGGGCTAGAAGCGGTAGGGGAAGCGGATCCCGATGGTGTAGTCCGGTGCATCCGTGGTGAGCCCGGCAGACCAGTTGACCGCCATGGAGAGGTTGTCGGTGATGGCCCAGGTCGACCCCATGCCAAAGCTGGCGGCGTTGGCATCGGAGCCGGTGACCTTCTCCATGGCAAAGCCTTCGGACCCCTGCTCGGACTCCATGGTGACGCGCTGGTTGATGTTGAAGGAGAGGCTGAAGCGTTCGTTGAGAGCGAATGCGACCCCCAGGCCATATTCATACCAGTCTCCCAGCTGGATGCTGCCGGGCTGGTTGCCGGGCTGGTAGGAGATATCGTCAAAGTCCTGCTTGAGGCTGTGACCATAGTTGAGGCTGGCAAACAGGATGGCGGGATCCATGGTCTTGACCAGGGAGAAGCCGGTGGAGAGCTGCCAGAGCCCGTTGCCGGTGGCGAGCTCCTTGGGGGTCACCAGGTTGCCCGATTCCGAGGTGTTGATCTCGATGCCGTAAGGATCCTTGCCGGTCGGCGCCTTGGCCCGGAAGTTCCACACCAGATCCGGCCAATCCTCGCTCTCGGCCATGACCCTGTAGTAGATGGCGAGGCTGAGATCCCCCAGACCGCCATCGCTGACGCTCTGCTCCTCGAAGTCGCGGCTGGAGTTCTCCTTGCCGGTGCTCTGGTAGTTCGTGTTGCGGAACATGTAGGGGAGGGCCAGCTCCAGTTGCCAGCGATCGTTGAGGGTGTAGCGGGTGATGACATCCGCCGTCCACTGATCGGAGCGAACCCGATCCAGGTTGATTTCGCCAAGGAAGATGGCGTCCAGGGCGAGGAAGCCGCGCAGGGCGAGATCCTTGCGGTTGTAGTGCTGATAGGAGAGGCCCACATCGACGGTCAGGGCGCGGTCGAACACATTGTGCTGTTCGATCATCAGGTCTTCGGTGCTGCGGCCGACCTCCGGCGTGCGCCGTGAGGCGTCCTGCTGGGTGGAGGCGACGGCGGCCCCGGCTCCGACCCCGGCGGTTGCCGTCGTGGCACCGGCGGCCTTGACGGCCTCCAGGCGAGCTTGGAGCTGATGAAGGGCCTGGTTTTGCTGGATCAGTTGCTGGCGCAGGAGATCCAGCTGTTGTTGCAGGGCCTCCTCCTCGGCCGTGGCCCCCCAGCAGGCGAAGGGGGCGAGGGCAATCAACAGCATGCGAGACTGTTTCATCGGGATACGTCCTTGTTGTTTATCATCCTTTCTGATGGTTCAGCCCCCGGGCTCACCGGTGCTCAGCGCGAAAACCAGATGCGGGTCTGATTGAGCGTCTGCAAACCGTCCCCTCTGACCTTGTTGAACTGCAGCAGCCCCCGGCTGAAGTCGGTACCGCGCAGGCTCTGCTCCAGCAGGACCCGGCCGTCGGAAGAGTGTAGTTGCAAGCCGGCATAATTCCCCGAGACCCGGTAGGTGGCGGTGCCAAGATCGCCCTGGTGCTCGTAGCTGCCCGCCTGGACCAGGTGTCCCGTCATGGTGGGGGTGGTCAGTTCAATACCGGCCTGGTTGACCGAGCTGTTGCCACTCCCCTCCAGTTGAACGACCTGCACCAGCCCGGCCCCCTGCACCTGGGCCTCCTTGGCGGGCGTGGCCGCGGGCTTGACCTCATCCTTGACGCGCACATCCAGCTTGGGCTTGTTTTGCACAATGCTCAGCGCCAGGTTCATGGCCGCCGTCTGCTGGGCCTGGGCCGTGGTCAGTGACGAGATGAACTCGATGCCGAAGTAGCTGATGCCATGGCTGCTGACATAGCGGCCGCGCAGGTGGGCCAGCTCCCCGTCCGCCAGTTCGGGCGCAAAGTGGTCTGACAGATGGGCCAGCGGGTCCGGTGCTGCCAGCAGGGGAGAGGCGATGCCACCCAGGCTGCAGAGGAGGCATAGGGCGGGTCGGGTATTCATGATGACCTCACATTAGCTCTTTGTGCTGAAAACCGAATTCCAGCAGGGATGTTTCATTGACCGGGGCGAAGAGCCCATCCTTGCCTCTGACAGAGAGCGGGGGAGAGGGGTTGGCAAGGGGGGCATCGGGACGATAGCCCGCGCCGATGACGGCGAGGAGGATGCCGTTCCAGCTCTCCTTGAACTCCTTGAACGTGATCACCCGGTTGCCGAGGGCCGGGTCTGCCAGATAGACGCGATCGTGGCGATCGATGGCCCGCAGCACGGCAAAGTGCTGATAGCCGCGAATGTTGAGCAGGACGATGGTGGGCACCCTCACCTGGCGCAGTTTTTCATCGCCCAGTCGATACCCTCTGACCCGCATGCCGAGCATTTGCAGGTACTGCTTCATGTCGAGCATGGAGAAGCCGTAGTGCTTGACCTGCTCCGGGTCTGCCATGGCAAGCATGCCATCCATGACCCAGCGTTCATTGGTTGCATGGCCGTAGGCGTAGCGCAAGATGGTGGCGACGGCGGCGGCCCCGCAGCTGAAATCCGTATGTTGGCGCTCGATGTTGGCGTACCGGCGCTCCAGAATGCTCTGCACCGGTTTGTTGAGATCCCCCAGCGCCGGAAGATGCTCTCCCAGTGGCACCGAGCCCGCCCAGACGGCAGGACAGCACAGCAACAGCAACAGCCAGCGCATTCAGACCTCCAGTGTCAGGGAAAAAGGGGGCACTGGGCCCCCTCGCATCGACTTACTTGGCAAACCCTGCGGCCAGCGAGAGATTGTTCGCTTGCAGGTTGTTGGTCCCCGAGGAGACGTTCACCCCGATGTTGCCCACGGCACCGTTGAAGGCGCCGCCATCGATGGTTGCCCGGTTGAAGGTTTCGCGGCTGGTGTAGGTGTTGACCACGGGAATATACCCGACGGCGTACCCACTGAGCTTGATGTCACCCTCTTCCTTGAACTCGAACTTGCCATCATCTTTCGGGTTGTTGTTGCCGTACCTGTCGTTGTCATTGTCGTGGTCATGTCCTTTCTTGACATCATGACCGGTACCGCCCCCCTCGTAATCGCCCCAAGCCTTGAGACCGAGGAACACACCCGCCTTGTCAACCGTCTTGGTTGCACTCAGGCTTTGGTTTTCGGTCATGTTCTTGGAGACGCTCTGGCTGTTGGCCACGGTGGCCACGGCCATGTTGCCGGTGGACACGGAGGCAGCCATGTTGTTGGCCTGGACGTTACCCGAGCCCGAGGTCACGTTGACCCCGATGTTGCCTGCGGCATCCTTGAAGGCCCCATCGCCCACACCGGCCTTGTTCTGATGGCCGTGATTGGTCGTCCAGTTGTTGCTGGCGCTCTGGGTGGAGAAGACCTCGGCATCCGATGATCCGCCAGGGGCGCCGTGTTGTTGTTGACCACGACCCATGATGAACTCGGCATCGACCTCGTCATAGGCGGCCAGGGAAGCGCTGTTGCCCTGTACGTTGGAGTCACCGGCTGCGACGTTGGCGCCGATGTTACCGGATGCACCCTTGAACGAGCCGTCGATCTTGCTCGTGTTCTCCGTTCTTGTATTGGCGGTGCCTATCATGGAACTGGACTGCTGGTTGTCCACGACGGCCATGCCGAGTTTGTTGACGTTGATGTAGCCGCCGACATTGACCCTGCCTTCGTATTCCACATCGACCTCTGCCTTGACCTTCTTGGTCAAGGTTGCCCCTGTCTCATCTCTGTCACCGCGGTAATCGGCGGATGCAGTGCCCGACATGGCCATGATGACCGCGGCGGCTAATGAGCTATAAATAAGTCCACGCATAATGAGTCTCTCCATTGAACTTTCAGCGGAAGATATGCCCATCGGCTGATACCCCCGGGCCTGGCTTCCTATCCCTGCGGCATCATGGGGATGCCGTTACTGCGCCAGCCAGGGGCAGGGAAACCATGTTGACTGACTGGTTTCCCTGTCCCGTGACCTGGTTCACCTGAATGACCCCCTTGCTGCCCGTGAGGGCGGTGTCATCCAGATAGATGCTGGTAGTGGTGTTGGCGGGGGGCTTTCCCCCTGGGGTCTTCGCGACGCTGGAGCTGAGATTGATGTCGGTCACGACACCCAGGCCGCTGTCATCGAGGGACAGGGCGAAGGCGTTCAGTTGCTGGTTGCCCTCACCCGCCCCCTGATTGATGCCGACCAGTCCCCGGTTCTGGCTCAGGGCCGAGCCCAGGATGGCGACGCTCTGGCTGCCGTTCAGATTGGTGGTGGATTGATTCAGCTGACCAAATTGAATGACGGCCGGACCCGAAATGGCGATGGCGGCAAGATTGCCTTGTTGGTTGTTATTGCCGGCAACCATATTGACGCCCATGGAACCACGAATATTGCTCAATGCCTGAGCACCGAGATCGACCCGGTTTTGTGCCATTGAGGGGGTGGCAAATGCCAGAAAAGGAAATGCTGCCAATGCAATATATATTTTCATGTTCTGTCTCCATATGCCAGGAGGGCTTATTGGAGAGAGCAACGACCATGCCAATTTACAACCATATGATTTTTAGTTGTTTTTTATTTGATATAATTGTTTTTACGTCTCAATATTGAGAGCGACATATTATGTCGTGAAGTAAGCGCTTATTTATCAATGGATTTATTTTTTCTCACGGATAATTTGGCTGTCTCAATATTGTGGTGCCATCAATCTAAAGGCGGGATGTTTTATAGTTATCATCGTCTGGCCATATTAAATGGCGCCATTTGATGATAAAGGGAGTTATCTGAACAAGTCGTCAGACTCCTTCGTGCAGTGGCGATAACAAGGAGTTGTCCCTATGACAGAAACGGCATTGTTGCTCATCAATTCATGTGCCGTACTGGAAAGCCTGCTGGAACAAGGCGAGTGGCAGGTGGAGCAGGCAAGCTCCCTGGTGGTGGCAGAGAAAAAACTGCAGGAAAAGGACTATCCCCTGGTGCTGGTGGTGATCGAGCATCAGCAGCACGAAGCCCTCTACAACCTGATTGCGCAGCACTCCGGCGCCTTGTGGATCGGCCTCATCCAGCGGGACTGTCTCGCCAGCGAAGCCCTTCGCAATTTGCTGGCAGCCTGTTTTCATGATTTTCACACCTTTCCCCTGGACAGAGACAGGCTCTCCCACAGCCTGGGACATGCCTTGGGGATGGCGCGCCTCATCCGGCGACACCGCCCCCGACTGCAACCCCAGCTTCGTTTCATCCAGGGGGAGAGCGCCCCCATCCGCCAGTTGCGCGACCAGATCGTGCGGTTGCAGCATTGCCGCCTGCCCGTACTGGTGACGGGACCGAGCGGTACGGGCAAGGAGCTGGTGGCCCGGGAGCTGCACTACAGCACGTTCGGGGAGGAGAGCCCTTTCGTGGCGGTCAATTGCGGGGCCATGCCCCATCAGCTCATCCAGTCCGAGCTGTTCGGCCACGTCAAGGGGGCCTTCACCGGGGCACAGCACCACAAGATAGGCAAGATAGAGGCCGCCGATGGCGGCACCCTGTTTCTCGACGAGATAGGGGAGTTGCCACTGGAGGATCAGGCAACCCTGCTGCGCTTCTTGCAGGAGCAGTGCATAGAGGCGGTGGGCAGCCACCTGACGCGTCGTGTGGATGTGCGGATCATCGCGGCCACCAATATCGATGTGGAGCAGGCGGTGGCTAGCGGCGGATTTCGCATGGATCTCTACTACCGGCTCAACGTGGTGCGCCTGCGCACCCCGGCCTTGTGCGAGCGGGCGGAAGACATCCAGCTCCTTGCCGATGACATTCTGGCGGAAGTGCGGGGCGGGCGGGTGCTCAGCTTCACCCGCAAGGCGCGCCAGGCCATGCAGTCCTATGGCTGGCCGGGGAATGTGAGGGAGCTGCGCAACCGGGTTCAGCGGGCGGTGGTCATGTGCAGCGGCCCCTTCATCGAAGCCGATGACATGGAGCTGACCAACATGGACAGCCTGCTGCTCGACGGCTCGCTCAAGGCGGTGCGCGAAGCGGCGGAGCGTCAGGCCTTGCAACGGACGCTGGCCCGCTTCCCCGATCAGCTCGAGGAGGTGGCCCGCACGCTCGACATCTCCCGGGCCACCCTCTATCGCCTGCTGGACAAGCACGATCTGCTGTGAGGGAACGGCAGTATCGTCCCGTCATGCAAGAAGCCCGGGCAGCAGGCCCGGGCTTCTTGTCTGGCCCCGTCGTGGGGACTCGTGACTTCCGATGAGCTTCAGGCCATCTCCATGGCGAGGTGACAGAGTCGCCGCGCAGCCTCCTCCTCGCTCTTGACCACCTGATGCACGCCGCGCACGCGCAGATGATGCACCTCCTCGTGCTGGTGGGCACAGGCGGCGATGCGCATCAGGGCGCCGTATTCCTGCGCCCTGATGGCTATCTCACCGGCCAGCAGGCTGTCATCCAGGGTGATCAGCAGCCAGCTGGCGTTGGGCAGCGCCGCCGTCAGCAGATCCTGCTGGATGGGATGGCCCGCCAGACAGGTGATCCCCATGGCGCGCCAGGGGGCCAGCAGTCGCTCGTCGGTGTCGATCACCACCATCTCCCTGCCTTGTTCATGCAACTGCCGGATGAGGTGCTGACCTATCTCGTCGGCGCCCACTACCACCACATGGCCCTGCAAGGGGCAGAGGTGAGGTGACCCATCGGTGCGTGGATCGGGATGGCGCCTCAGCCAGCGCTCCACCTGGTTGAAGACCAGCGGATTGAGCACGATGGAGAAACAGGCGCCGACTAGCACCAGATCACGGGCGACCCCGGGGACCAGCTCGAGCATGACTCCGAGACCCATCAGGATGAAGGAGAACTCCCCCACCTGGGCCAGGCTGGCGGAGATGGTCAGCGCCGTGCGCTGGCTGTGGCCAAAGAGCCGCACGATGGCGAAGGCGGCCACTGATTTGCCGATCACGATGACGAACAGGGTGGCCAGCACGGCCAGGGGCTCGCGCAGCAGGATGACGGGGTCGAACAGCATGCCCACGGAGACGAAGAAGAGCACGGCGAAGGCGTCCTGCAGGGGCAGGGTGTCGTTGGCCGCCTTGTGGCTCAGATGGGAGCTGTTCATCACGACGCCGGCGAAGAAGGCGCCGAGGGCAAAGGAGACGCCAAACAGCTTGACGGCGCCAAAAGCGATGCCAAGGGAACAGGAGAGGACGGCCAGGGTGAACAGCTCGCGGGAGCCGGTGGCGGCGGTGCGGGCCAGCAGCCAGGGGATGAGGCGTCGCCCTCCGATGACCATCAGGGCGATGAAGGCAGCCACCTTGGCCAGGGTCAGGCCGATATCCGCCATCACCTGGGCCGGGGTCAGTGCCTCGCCCCCCTGCTGCAGGTTGGCGAGGATGGGGAGCAGTACCAGGGCCAGCACCATCACCAGATCCTCCACGATGAGCCAGCCGATGGCGATGCGTCCCTCGTTGGTGTCGAGCTGGCCGCGGCTCTCCAGGGCGCGCAGCAGCACCACGGTACTGGCGGTGGAGAGGGCCAGGCCAAACACCAGGCCGGCGGTCACGGTCCAGTCGAGCAGTTGGGAGAGGCCAAGGCCGAGCAGGGTCGCAAGCGTTATCTGGACGATGGCTCCCGGGATGGCGATGTGTTTCACCGACAGCAGGTCTTTCACGGAAAAATGCAGGCCGACACCAAACATCAGCAGGATGACGCCGATTTCGGCCAGCTCGGGGGCGAGCCGCAGGTCGGCGACATAGCCCGGCGTAAAGGGGCCGCATACCACGCCGGCCGCGAGGTAGCCCACCATGGGGGAGATGCGCAGGCGGCTTGCCAGCATGCCGAAGAGGTAGGCCAGCACGAGGCCGCCTACCAGGGTGGTGATAAGGGGGAGTGAGTGGTCCATGTCGTCACCTCGCTAATGGCAGTCAGGGGCTACCAGATCACCCGAAGGTGAAGAGGGCAGCTGTCAATGAGCAGGGGGCGAAAGAGACAGAAGTTGGCCGTATCAAGGGGAAATCTTGAGGGCAACAGATGCCGTTTCTATTGAAAAGTAATGCATTTATATGCCATGAGCAACACTGTTCCAGTTTTTGCGTTGGTTTTGATGAAAAGCATCTTTAATGCATTGCGATTGGGTGAAAAGAGTGTGCAGTTAAAGAAAAATTGGCAGGAATAATCAATCGATGATGATATTGGGAGGCAAGGGAGAACACCTATGAGCACACGGCATGGAGGAGGCTGGCCTCCTCCATGGTGAACGAGGGTGCTGAAGGGGCATCACTCCCCCCTGGCGACCCCCTCACGTCTGGGGTCTGCGGCCCCCAGCCAGCCGCCGGCATGGCGCTGGACGCCCTGCAGCCCGGAGGTCTGCTCGTTAAGCAGGACCTCGTGCCCTCTGGCCTTGAGCCCCTGTACCACGGCGTCGGGCGTGCGCCCCTGCTCCAGCTCGGTGGGGCCGTTGCGACTGCCGAAATTGGGCAGGTTGATGGCCTGCTGCAGGTCGAGCCCCCAATCCTGGGTGCCGAGCAGCGCCTTGCCCACGTAGTTGATGATGGCCGAGCCTCCCGGGGATCCCAGGCTCATCTCCAGCTCGCCGCTTGCCTTGTCAAACACCAACAGGGGAGACATGGAGGAGCGGGGGCGCTTGCCGGGCTCCACCCGGTTGGCCACCGGCAGGCCGGCGGCGTCCACCGAGGTGAAGGAGAAGTCGGTGAGCTGGTTGTTCAGCAGGTAGCCGTTGACCATCAGCCGCGAGCCGAAGCCATCCTCGATGGAGCTGGTCATGGCCACCGCCATGCCGCTCTTGTCCACGATGGAGATGTGGCTGGTGGAGGGCAGCTCCGGGGTGGCGTCCCGGCCCCTGGCCAGCGCCCGGGGCGGGTTGCCGGGCTGGGCGACGCCCATGGAGCGGTTGCCGATAAGGTGCCCCCGCTGCGCCAGATAGCCCTTGTCCAGCAGGCCTGTCACCGGCACGTCGACGACGTCGCCGTCGGCCACGTACTGGTTGCGATCGGCGAAGGCGAGGCGTGCCGCCTCGCTGTAGAGGTGAATGGCCTCGCTGGAGGCGGCCAGTTGACCCTGCTCCCCCTGTACCGGTTTGAGGGCGGCCATGTCCCGGCTTTCCAGCATGCCGAAGATCTGGCCGAGGGCCAGGGTGCCGGAGGAGGGGGTCGGGAAGCCGCAGATCTCGCTCTGGCGATAGTCAAAGCAGAGCCCGTCCCGCAGCTTGGCCCGGTAGCTGGCGAGATCGGCGGCGCTCAGCACCCCGGGGTTGGTCGGGTGGGCGTGCACCTTGGCCACCATGGCCTCGGCCAGCGGGCCGCGATAGAAGGCGTCGGGGCCGTCGCTTGCCAGGGTACGCAGCACCCTGGCCAGGGCCGGGTTGGTGAGCCGGGTACCAGCCGTCTTGGGAGTGCCGTCCGCCTGATAGAAGTAGGCGCGGGCGTCCGGATCCCCGGCCAGATAGGGATCTTTTGCCAGCAGGGTGGCGAGGCGGGGGCTTATCACGAACCCTTGCTCCGCGAGGGTGATGGCGGGTTCGAACAGCGTGGCCCAGGGCAGCTTGCCATAGCGCTCGTGGGCCAGGGCCAGGGCACGCACCGTGCCGGGGGCGCCGACGGAGCGCCCGCCCACCACCCCCTCATAGAAGGCCATGGGTTTGCCCTCCTTCATGAAGAGCTGATCGGTGGCAGCGGCGGGGGCTGTCTCCCGGCCATCCACCGCCGCCACCTGCTTGCCGTCCCACACCAGCATGAGGGAGCCGCCGCCGATGCCCGAGGATTGAGGCTCCACCAGAGTCAGCACCAGCTGGACGGCGATGGCTGCATCGACGGCGCTGCCCCCCGCCTTGATGATCTGGTAGCCCGCGTCCACCGCCAGCGGGTTGGCCGCCGCCACCATGAAGTCACGGCCCTGCCAGCCCGGTTTGTCAATCCAGCCGCTGGCCGCCTCCGGGGCGATCAGGGTCTGGGGAGGAGGGACATAGTGAAAGCCATCCTGGGAGGCGCAGCCGCCAAGCAGGCCGAGGGCGACCAGCAGGCCGAGGGGTTTGAGGGACATGACAGGCTCCTTGTCGGTTTCTTGTTCACCTGCCGAAATGTGTCACACTTGGAGCTTGATTAAAAGTTTGTCTTAATACTCATATGGTTACAAAACTATCAAGGAGGCGCTCATGACACACCGGGGGACGCTGGCGAAACCTTGCATGGCGGGGCTGCTCTGCCTGTTGCTGGCGGCCTGCGGGGAGCCGACCTTCAGACCGCTGGCCCAGGGGGAGACCCTGCTCGCCTTCGGGGACAGTCTGACCGAGGGGCGCGGGGTAAGCCCGTCCCAAAGCTACCCCAGCGTGCTGGCGACCCTGAGCGGCCATCCCGTGGTCAATGGCGGGGTGTCCGGAGAGCTGAGCCAGGCCGGCAGGGCACGCCTGCCCGGGTTGCTGGCCCGGCACAGACCCGCTCTGGTCATCCTGCTGGAAGGGGGCAACGACATCCTGCGTGGCAGCGGGGAGGCGGCCCTCAAGGCCAATCTCGCCGCCATGATAGAGGCGGTGCAGGGGAGCGGGGCCCAGATCCTGCTGGTCGGGGTGCCCCGAAAATCCCTGTTTGCCGATGGCGCTCCCCTCTACGAGGAGCTGGCAGATCAGTACGGGCTGGTGCTGGACAACGACAGCATCGGCGAGTTGCTGCGAGACCCGGCCCTGAAGTCCGATGCGGTGCATTTCAATGCCGAGGGTTACCGCACCCTGGCGCAGCGACTTCATCGACTGTTGCAGGAAAGGGGGGCACTCTAGCGAGGTGTCATGCTGCCGGGGCAGTGCGCCATGCTGCTAAAGCCTATGGGGTCAGGAGATTGCGCGGCGGGAGGGCGACGGCGCTACTCCAGAGGCGTCCAGCCCGTGGCGACAATGCCCGAAGACATGAAAAAACCGCCGTGAAGGCGGTTTTTTGCAATCAGGCTGAGCCAATTTGCTTAGATGGACTGCTCTTCACCACCCAGGGCGGCAAACAGGGCCGGGATGAACTGGGAGAGCTCGGCGGTGACCAGGGCGAAGTCGGCGTCCAGGCGGGCGGCGGGATCTTCACTGGTGACGTCGTCGTTCTGCTCGCGCAGCTCTTCGCTGAACTTGAGGCGCTTGATGGAGAGATCGTCCCCCAGCACGAAGCTCAGGGTTTCGCCCCAGTTGAGGGCCAGCTTGGTCACCAGCTTGTCGTTGGCCAGGTGATTCTTGATCTCCTCGCTCATCAGATCCTGCTGCTTGCAGCGGATGATGCCGCCGTGCTCCATGGCGCTGCGCAGCTCGGCTTCGTCCTCCAGGGTGAAGGCGGCGGGCAGGTTGCCCTCATTGAGCCACTCGGTCATGGTGATCTCGGGCGGGTTCTTGAGGGCCACCGGCACTACCGGCAGGGAGCCGATGGATTTGCGCAAGAGCGCCAGCAGATCGTCCGCCTTCTTGGCGGAGCCTGCATCCACCACCATCAGGTTGTCGGCAGGGTTTATCCAGGCGAAGGTCTGGCTGGTGCGGCTGAAGGCGCGGGGCAGCAGGGTGTGCATGATCTCCTCTTTCAGCGCCTCCTTCTCTTTCTTCTTGAGGGCGCGGCCCTGCTCGAATTCAATGGCCTCTACCTTCTCCGCCAGCATCTCCTTGACCACGGTACCAGGCAGCATCTTCTCTTCCTTGCGAGCGCACAGCAGGATGTGGCCAGAGGCGGCGTGGGTCAGGGTGGAGCCGAATTTGCCAAGGGGCTTGACCCACCCGAACCGGGAGATGTCCTGGCTGCCGCACGGGGTGAAGGCGCAGGCTTCCAGCTGGGTTTCCAGCTGCTCAACGGTCAGGTCGAAGGGGCGGGTAAAGCGGTAAATCTGCAGGTTTTTAAACCACATGGCGTCCTCGGTCTCTAGATTGTCCGGCGGGCATTGTACTAGAGAGGCGCTTTGTGATCAGCCAATCATTCTCGCTAAATAAAGGGCGATCGACCTCACAGGGCCCCATCTTGATCCCCCGGGAGCGGTCCCAACTCCCCTAGACTGCGAGTGTTCACATTGCTGACAAGGAGGCGACCATGTTGAGACAGAGTCGGCCGGAAGACATGGAAGAGATCGTCGAAATCTGGCTCCTGGCCTCCCTGCAGGCCCACGATTTCGTCGATGCCTCCTGCTGGTGGCAGGCTCAGGAGGAGCTGCGTACCCGCTACCTCGATCACGCCCGCATCTGGGTATTCGAGGAGCGAGGGGATCTGCTCGGCTTCATGGCGCTGGTGGATGATTACCTGGCTGCACTTTTCGTGCGCCCCGATAGGCAGGGGCGGGGGGTGGGGCACGCCCTGTTGCAGGAAGCCAGATCCAGATGTGCCGAGCTGCATACCCGGGTCTTCGTGGAGAACGAGCCAGCGGTGCGTTTCTACCGCCGCCACGGCTTTGAAATCGGGGGGGAGGTGCCCGATCCCCTCACCGGCCATCTTCAGTACCAGATGCATTATCAAGCCGTCTGAATCTGACGTCTGGGGCTGCCCCGGTTGAAAACGGGGGGCACCATCCTCATCTTGTCTCCATCCCGGGGCGCCTTCGCCCCCGCTCTCTTCTCCTTATCGAGCCGTTTTCCATGAAGATCCTGCACACCGCCGACTGGCACCTCGGTCATCAGCTTCACGGCCACGACCGCCGCTTCGAACACGACGCCTTCCTCGACTGGCTGGCCGACACCATCAAGACCCGCGACATCGACGCCCTGCTGGTGGCGGGCGATCTGTTCGACACCGCCAACCCTCCCGCCAGTGCCTGGCAGCAGCTCTACCGCTTCCTGGCGCGGCTGCGCGCCGAGCACCCGGCACTGGAGATGGTGCTCATCGGCGGCAACCACGACTCTCCCTCCAAGCTGGATGCCCCCCACGAGCTGCTGCGCGCTTTCGACCTCCATCTGGTGGGCAGCATCAGCCGGGACGACGAGGGGCGCCTCGAGACCGAGCGCCTGCTGGTGCCGCTGCGAGGCAAGAACGGCGAGGTGGCCGCCTGGTGCGCCGCCGTGCCGTTTCTGCGCAGCAGCGATCTGCGCCCCGACGGGATCAGTGAAGGGCAGGACAGACTCATCGAAGGGGTACGCCAGGTCTATGAGGCGGTGCTGAGCGAGGGGCGTGCGCGCTGCCATCCGGATCAGGCCCTCATCGCCATGGGCCACGCCTATCTGGCGACGGGCCAGCTCTCCGAGCTCTCCGAGCGGCGGGTGCTCGGCGGCAACCAGCATGCCCTGCCTGCCGAGCTGTTTGCCGCCGCCGACTACACGGCGCTGGGTCACCTGCACCTGGCCCAGAGTCCGGCCGAGGGGGTGCACTACAGCGGCTCGCCGCTGCCGCTCTCGCTGGCCGAGGCGAATTACAACCATCAGGTGCTGGAGGTGACGTTTGAGAGGGGCAAACTGGCCCGCCTTGAGCGGATCCCGGTGCCCCGCGCGGTGGAGATGATCCGGCTGCCCCAGAGCGGCCTTGACGAGGCGCTCCAGGCCATCGAGGCGCTGGCGCTACCTGCTTGCCCGCAGCAGGCGCAGCCCTTCCTCGAGGTGCGGCTGCTGCTGCCCAAACCCGAGGCCCGCATCCGCGAGCGCGTGCTGGCCGCCATCGGCGACAAGCCGGTGCGCCTTGCCCGCATCACGACCAGTTATCAGGGCTCGGGCCTGGGGCTGGCGGATGGTGCCGGCCAGCGCAGGCTCGATGAGCTCTCCCCCACCGAGGTGTTTCGCCTCTGCTATCAGCGTCAGTTCGACGGGGAGCCGGAGGCCGAGCTGGTGGCGTCGTTTGAAGAGATCCTGGAGCAGGTGAAGGAGTCCAGCCAATGAAAATCTTGTCGCTGTCAGGGGAGAATCTGGCCAGCCTGACCGGTCAATTCACCATCGATTTTGCCGGTGGCGCCCTGGGGGCCGCCGGCCTGTTTGCCATCACCGGCAATACCGGCGCGGGCAAGAGTACCCTGCTCGATGCCATCTGTCTGGCACTCTACGACGAGATGCCGCGCTTTATCGCCAATCGCAAGAACGTGGCCGAAGTGGGCCGCATGGATGACGAGGAGAAGCTCAAGGCCAACGACGTGCGCGGCATCCTCAGCCGCGGCCACGCCAGCGGTTTTGCCGAGGTGCAGTTTCGCGGCTGTGACGGCCGCATCTGGCTGGCCCGCTGGGCGGTGCGCCGGGCCCGCAACCGCGCCGAGGGGCGCTTTCAGGCCCAGGAGCGCAGCCTGACCGACGTGGCGTCGGGCCAGGTGTTCAGTGGCAGCAAGCGGGAGCTGCAGGATCGCATCGACGAGCTGGTGGGGCTCTCCTGGGAGCAGTTTCGCCGCGCCGTCATCCTGCCCCAGGGGGAGTTTGCCGCCTTCCTCAAGTCGAGCGCCGACGAGCGTTCGGCCCTGCTCGAACGGATGACCGGCACCGAGCTCTACTCCGCCATTTCGGTCCAGACCCATGAGCGGGCGCGGGAGGAGCAGCAGAAACTGGCTGCCATCAGCCAGCGGCTCGGTGACGTGGCGCTGATGGACGAGGCGACCCGCGAGCAGTGGGTGAGCCAGCAGGTCAGCCTCGCCACCAGCCTCAAGCACGAGCAGCAGCAACAGCAGCTGATGCAGGACTTGCGCGATCTCAACGGCCGCATCGCTGCCCAGTTGCAGGCCTGTCAGGAGGGAGAGGAGGCCCTTGCCGCGGCCGAGGCTGCCCACGCTGCGGCCGCTCCCGAGCGCGAGGAGTTCGTCCGCGCCGAGCAGGCCCAGGTGGCCCGCGCGGATCACGACGAACTGGCTCGCCTCACCCTGGAGGTGCAGCAGCAGGAGAAGGCGCTGGCCGAGCTTGGCCCTGAACTTGGCAAGCTGGAGGAGAAGACCCAGCAGAGCGCCCTCACCGAACAGCAACTGCTGGCGGAGAAGATCGCCGCCGAGCGCGAGTGGGGCGCCCTGCAGCCTGAACTCAAACGGGCGCAGGAGCTCGACACCCGCATTCGGGAAAAGCAGCAGCAACTGCAGAAGATCCAGCAGGAGGGGGCGCAGGAGCGGGAGGTGCAGCTCACCCTGGAGCAGGGCTGGCGCCAGCAGTGCCAGCAGGTGGAGCAGCTCAAGGGCCAGCACCAGCAGTGGGGTGCCTGGCTTGAGGAGCACAAGGAGCTGGCGCCGGTGGCCCGTCAGTGGCAGCCCCTGCTCACCGCCATGCAGGATTGGGCCGAGGATGCCGACAGGCTGCAGCAACTGCTCACCCTGCGCGAACACAAGCTGCGCGCCCTCAGGCAGTTGCAACATCAGCTGGAACAGGGGCAGCAGGAGCGCGACTATTGGCAGCGCGAGCAGGCGCGACTGCAGCAGCAACAGCACGAGCTGCAGGAGCAGCAGTGGGAGGGGCGTCTGGCCAAGGCGCAGGAGCAGTGGCAAGGGCAGACTGAGCAGCTGGGCCAGCTGCGCCAGCTGTTGGAGCTGGCGGACTATGGCCGCAATCACGGTGAGCAGCATGGTCGCCTGCAGCAGGAGATCGTCCAGCTGGAGCAGGCGCTCGGCAAGCTGGCCATCCTCGGCGACGAGCTGACGCCGGCCCGCGAGCGGCTCGCCCTGCAACGGGACGAGGCGCGTCACGCACTGGAACAGTCCCGTGCCATCGCCAGTTTCGAGCAGCATCGCCACATCCTGCGCGACGGTGAACCCTGCCCGCTCTGCGGCGCCGAGGAGCACCCCTATCACCAGAGCCAGCCACAGGTGGCGGGCATTCTGGGGCAACTGGCGGAGCGTGTCCGCAGCCTCGAGCTCGAGTGGGAGCGGCTCAATCACCAATACATTCAGTGCGAGAGCGAACGCCAGGAGCTGGCCCGCCAGCTGGCGGTGCGCCAGCAGCATCTGCCTGAGCTGGAGACGCGCGCCGAGCAGCTGACCCAGCGCTGGCAGCAGCTGGGCGGTGCCGAGCTGCTGGGCCATCCGTTGCCGCTGCGTCAGAGCCCGATCGAGTGGAACGAATTGATGAGTACCCTGCTCGGTCGCGGCCAGAGTCTGGAGCAGGGGCTGGTCCGCAGCCAGCAGCAACTGCGCGAGGCCCAGCAGGGGCAGCAGCAGTTGCAGGCCGTGCGCCAGCAGCTGAGTCAGCTGGCCAGCCAGCACCAGCAGTTCGAGCAGCAGTGGCAGGAGGCCGACCGCCAGCGCATCGCCCTAGAAGGGGAGGTGAAGGCAATGGGCGAGCAGGAAACGACCCTGCGCCAGCGCCTTGAGCAGGGAGGCAGCCGGCTCGATGAGCAGATGGGAGGCCAGCCCTGGCGCCAGTGGCTGGGCAGCCAGCAGTGGCACGAGTGGCAGCGGGCCTGCGAGGCCTGGCTGCACGGCCAGAGCGAGTGGGAGCGGCTGACCGGCGAGATTGCCAGCCTCACCCCGGCCCTGAGCGCCCAGGAGGCGCGTCTGCAGACCCAGCGCGAGCTGCTGCACAAGCTCGAGCGTGACTACAAGGAGCATGAACAGCAACGACAGGGGCTGGTCACCAGCCGTGCCACCTGTCTGGGGGGCGAGGAGATTGCCCTGGTCGAGAGCCGCTGGCAGCAGCGGCTGCAGCAGCTGGCCAGCGAGCTGGAGACGATGCAGGGGGCGGCCCGCGCCCTGCGCGAGCGTCAGACCGAGCTCAAGACCCGTCTCAGCCATCTGGAGCAGGAGAAGCAGGTGAGCAGCCGGCGGCGGCGGGAGGTGCTGGGGCGCTGGGCTGCCCACGCCAGCAGCCTCGGCATCGCCGAATATGACCTGCGCCGCCTGCTGGCCATGAGCCCGGATGAGCTCAAGGGGCGCCGCGCCGCCTTGCAGGCGCTGGAGGATGCCCGCGCCGAGGCGCGTACCCGTTTGACCGAGCGGCAGCGGGCGCTGGCACTGGAGGAGAGCAAGCGGGATCGTTACCGCGAGCATCACCCGGAGCTGGCCGCGTTGGCGCCACAGGAGCTCGACAGCCGGCTGACGGCGCTGGAGGCGCACTGCCGCGCTCTCGACGAGCAGCTGTTCCAGTGCAAGAGCACGCTGGCCCAGGCCGAGGCGGCGGCCCTCAAAGCGGGCACCTTGCAGGAGGAACTGGCTGCCCAGCAGGCGGTGGCGGATCACTGGCAGCGCCTCTGTGACCTTATCGGCTCGGCCAGCGGCGCCAAGCTGCGCACCTTCGCCCAGAGCCTCACCCTGGAGCGGCTGCTGCTGGAGGCCAACGCCCAGCTCGCCGAGCTCTCCCCCCGCTATCGGCTGGAGCGAGTGCCCGGCACCGATCTGGCGCTGCAGGTGGTGGATCTCGACATGGGGGATGAGGTGCGCTCGGTGGATTCCCTCTCCGGCGGTGAAAGCTTCCTGGTGTCGCTGGCGCTGGCGCTGGCCCTATCCAGCCTGTCGTCGCGCCAGACCCAGGTCGAATCGCTGTTCATCGACGAAGGCTTCGGCACCCTCGACCCCGACAGCCTGGATCTGGCGCTTGCCAGCCTCGATTCCCTGCAGGCGGCCGGTCGCCAGATCGGGGTCATCTCCCACGTGCAGACCCTGGTGGAGCGGATCGGCGTGCAGGTGCGGGTGGAGGCCCTCGGTGGCGGCGAAAGCCGGGTGGTATTGCCCGGCTGACGACGTGTCGCCCATGGCCCTCCATGAACAAAAAGGCCTCTGTCACAGGGGCCTTTTTGTTGGTGTGCAACTCGTTGCTGGTTATTTGCGCTCGGGCAGCATATTGGTCAGGGTGTTGTCCTTGAGCACATGGTGGTGGTAGATGGCTGCCGCCGCGTGCAGGGCAATCAGGGCATAGCCAATGTTGGCCAGCGTCTCGTGCAACTCCTTGATGGTGCCCTTCAGGCCGTCGTCGGGGGCGATGAGGGCGGGGAGCGCCAGGCCGAAGAAGGGGATGGGCTTGCCGCCCGCACTCAGCAGCAGCCAGCCCAGCAGCGGAGTGAGGAGCAAGAAGCCATAGAGCGCCAGGTGGGCGAGCTTGGCCAGCGTGAGCATCAGGGGGGAGAGCTCGGGCACGATACGCGGTGAAGGGCTACCCACGCGCACCAGCAGGCGCACGACCACCAGCGCCAGGATCAGCAGACCCACCATGAAGTGAAACTCCTTCATCAGGTCGCGGCCGGCCGACCCTTTGGGGAAGATGTCCCTGAACTCCATCAGCGCATAGACGGCGATCATCAGCAGCAGGGTCAACCAGTGCAGCCCTATGCTCAGGCTGCCATAACGTTGTTCGGTATTTCTCAGCATCGTTGTCTCCTCGCCACTTAAGCGGCTTATCTCTTTTCATCCCGTCTCATATCGAGCCAAAGGACCCGCAGGTATCCCTCTTGAGGGTACTCGGCTTGCTTATGCCCGTGTTGATCTCGATAACATTTCTGCCTGTTTGCCGTCATGCTGACCTGTGCGGGAGCCCATGGAGTATCGGGAGATGGAAGGGGCAAAAAAAAACCGAAGCACCAGGCTTCGGTTTTTGGCGGTCGCTGGCGTCAGGCCAGGGCGCATTATTTCTTGATGCGGATCACCGGGGTTTCGCCCACGGTCACGGCGCCAGTCATCTTCACCAGCTCTTTGATCTCGTCCATGTTGGAGATGACCACAGGTGTCAGGGTAGACTTGGCTTTGGCTTCCAGAACGGCCAGATCGAACTCGATGATGGTGTCACCGCGCTTGACCTGTTGACCTTCCTGAGCGATACGGGTGAAACCTTCACCCTTCAGCTCGACGGTGTCGATACCGAAGTGAACGAACAGCTCGATACCAGAGTCGGACTCCAGAGAGAACGCGTGGTTGGTCTCGAAGATTTTGCCGATGGTGCCGTCGCACGGAGCAACCATCTTGTTGCCGGCCGGTTTGATGGCGATGCCGTCGCCGACGATCTTCTCGGCGAAGACGACGTCAGGCACATCTTCGATGGGGACGATTTCGCCGGACAGCGGAGCAAAGATTTCGATGCCGCCAGTGTCAGAACTGTCGTCGGAAACCAGTTTCTTCAGTTTGTCGAACAGACCCATAGTAAAAGCTCCTAGAGATGATTGTCGCTGTTTGCAGCCGATCTTAGCAGACTGCCTTCTGCTTAATAAAGTTATCTACGCACGCTTCGATTTCGGCGGCGGTGGCAAAGCTCAGCGCCTGGTCGGCCATGGCCTTCACATCTTCGAAGTTGGTGTTGCGGATAAGCTTCTTGATACGCGGTACAGAGATGGCGCTCATGGAGAACTCATCCAGACCCATACCCAGCAGCAGCAGGGTGGCGCGTTCGTCACCAGCCAGTTCACCGCACATACCGGTCCACTTGCCATTGTCATGGGAAGCGTCGATCACCATCTTGATCAGGGTCAGGACGGAGGGTGACAGCGGGTTGTACATGGCGGAAATCATCTCGTTACCACGGTCGACAGCCAGGGTGTACTGGGTCAGGTCGTTGGTACCGATACTGAAGAAATCCACTTCCTTGGCCAGATGATGAGCCATCACGGCCGCGGCCGGGGTCTCGATCATGATACCGACTTCGATGGATTCATCAAAGGCTTTGCCTTCGGCACGCAGTTCGGCTTTCAGCGTCTCCACGGTAGCCTTCAGGCTGCGGAACTCTTCGACGGAGATGATCATCGGGAACATGATGCGCAGTTTGCCGAAGGCAGACGCACGCAGGATGGCCCGCAGCTGGGCGTGCATGATGTCGGTGCGATCGAAGAAGATACGCACGGCACGCCAGCCCAGGAAGGGATTCATCTCTTTCGGGAAATTCATGTAGGGCAGTTCTTTGTCGCCGCCGATGTCCATGGTACGGACGATGATCGGTTGATCCGGCATGGCTTCGGCCACTTCTTTGTAAGCCTTGAACTGCTCGTCTTCGGTCGGCAGCGCGTCACGGTCCATGAACAGGAACTCGGTACGGTACAGACCCACGCCTTCGGCGCCGTTGCGGATGGCACCTTCGGTGTCCTTGACGGTCCCGATGTTGGCGCACACTTCGACCTGGTGGCCATCCAGGGTGATGGCAGGCAGGTCTTTGAGCTTGGCCAGCTCGTCCTTCTCGGCCTGGAACTGGGCCTGGAACTTCTTGGCTTCGTTCAACTGGTCGGCGGTCGGGTTGATGATGACCTGGTTGTTGATCGCATCCAGCACCAGCATGTCACCGTTCTTGACGCGCTCGGTGATGTCGTTGGTGCCCACGACGGCCGGCAGCTCCAGGGAGCGGGCCATGATGGAGGTGTGGGAGGTACGGCCACCGATGTCGGTGACGAAGCCCAGCACGTATTTCAGGTTGATCTGAGCGGTTTCAGACGGGGTCAGGTCTTTGGCGACCAGGATGACCTCTTCGTCGATGGTGCTCAGGTTGACAACGGCGATGCCCAGTACGTTCTTGACCAGACGGGTGCCGATGTCACGGAAGTCGGTGGCGCGCTCACGCAGATAGGGGTCATCCAGATCGGCCATCATCTTGGCGTACTGTTCGATCACCTCGTGAACGGCTCTGTCGGCAGAGGCCTTGTGTTCTTTGATGAAGGATCTGATATCCCCTTCCAGCTCTTCATCTTCGAGCAGCATGATGTGGCCTTCGAAGATGGCCTCTTTTTCTTCACCGAAGGTGCGACCGGCCATCTCTTTGATGGCTTCCAGCTGTGCGGCTGACTTGGTGCGGGCTTCGAGGAAGCGGTTGATCTCGGCATCAATCTGTTCGGCGGGAATCTTGCCCTGATTGATAACGATTTCATCTTCTTTCAGAAGAAGCGCCTTGCCGAATGCGATACCGGGGGACGCAAGAATGCCAGATATCATAATCCTTCCTATTAAAACGACTGTGGGGGAGGAATAAAGCTGGATTACTCCAGCTCGTCCATCAGGGCAACCAGCTTCTCAACGGCTTTCTGAGCGTCCGGGCCGTCAGCCTGGATGGTCACGTTGGTGCCTTTGGTCAGACCCAGGGTCTGGAGCTTGAACAGGCTCTTGGCGCTGGCGGATTTGCCACCGGAGACCACAGTGATCTCACTTTGGAATTCTTTGGCTTCTTTCACGAACTGAGCTGCAGGACGGGTGTGCAGGCCGTTTTCAGCAGTAATAACAACAGACTTCTCGTACATGGTTTCACCCCATATTATTGATATTGTTTGGAGAGATGGTCGCCAATGAGGCTTCCTGTCTCACCGTGTCAGTATGGATATGTTGTAAAGTAACGAAATCAGACCTGCAATGGTTTAATCCAGGTCAATTTTCTGTGCAGTATTCGGCGTTGTGGCCAGGTATTTTTTCGCTATCAGGCTGCAAGCCGCGTCAGGACTGGCCTGAAATTATTTTATAACGAAAAATAACACTTTGTTACCTTGTGATACCTTGCCAGCAAACACCTCGTGACGCCGCACAGGATATGAGATTTATCACAGAATGTCTGCTTTTTTTGTCATATCCAATTTTGTTATTTTACCCCAAAAAATAAGGGGCCGAGTGGCACTGGTGGCTAGAGAGTTTAGCGCATAATGAAAACGGCGCTCCGAGGAGCGCCGTCGTTTTGGTGTTGGCTGATCAACTACTGCTGCAATTCCTGCTCGCTGAACACACCGGCGAAGAGGGCGCTGGAGAGGTAACGCTCGGCGGCGCTCGGCAGGATGACGACAATCGTTTTCCCTTCGAACTCCGGCTGCTCGGCCAGACGGTTGGCAGCGACCACGGCAGCGCCGGAGCTGATACCGGCCAGGATCCCTTCCTCTTCCATCAGGCGGCGGGCCATCTCGATGGCCTCGTCACTGCTCACCTGCTCGACGCGGTCCAGCAGGCTCAAATCCAGGTTGCCCGGGATGAAGCCGGCGCCGATGCCCTGGATCTTGTGCGGACCCGGTTTGATCTCTTCACCCGCCAGTTTCTGGCTGATGACGGGGGATTCGCTGGGCTCGACCGCCACGGAGACGATGGCCTTGCCTTTGGTCTTCTTGATGTAGCGGGAGACCCCGGTGATGGTGCCGCCGGTGCCGACGCCCGCCACGAACACATCCACCTCGCCATCGGTGGCGTCCCAGATCTCGGGGCCAGTGGTCTGCTCGTGGATTTCCGGGTTGGCCGGGTTTTCAAACTGTTGCAGCAGCACGTACTTGCCCGGCTCGGATTCGAGGATCTCGTTGGCCTTGGCGATGGCGCCCTTCATGCCGAGGGGACCTTCGGTCAGTACCAGGTTGGCACCCAGGGCCTTGAGCAGTTTGCGGCGCTCGAGGCTCATGGTGGCCGGCATGGTCAGGGTGATGGGATAGCCGCGGGCCGCAGCCACGAATGCCAGGGCAATGCCCGTGTTGCCGCTGGTGGGCTCGATGATCTCCTTGCCCTTGGTCAGCACGCCGCGTTTCTCGGCATCCCAGATGAGGTTGGCACCGATCCGGCACTTGACGCTAAAGCTTGGGTTGCGGCTCTCGATCTTGGCCAGCACGCGGCCCTTGGTAACACGGTTGAGACGAACAAGCGGGGTGTTGCCTATGGTCTGGCTGTTGTCCTCAAAAATTTTGCTCATGGTGCTATCCCTGTGTTTGTTAAGGCGATGAAACAAGATTACCCTGTGGTTTCTGAATGAGAAGTGACGAATCGTTATAACAATATGTTATTACAACATATAGAACTTATTCTCTCTTGCCGAGGGGGCTCCCGCTGCCTGGGCATCCAATGGAAGGGATCTCATGGGATTTGCAGGAAGCGACCGCTATCTCGCATCACAGGCACTGAAGATGGCCGTCGATGCCGCCATCGTGCTGGAGAAGCCGCTGCTCATCAAGGGTGAGCCCGGTACGGGCAAGACCGTGCTGGCGGAGGCGGTGGCCGAGTCCCTGGGCGCCGAGCTCATCAGCTGGCACATCAAGTCCACCACCAAGGCCCAGCAGGGGCTCTACGAATATGATGCCGTCGCCCGGCTGCGAGACTCCCAGCTCGGTGACCCCAGGGTAGGGGAGATAGGCCACTACATCCGCCGGGGCAAGCTGTGGCAGGCCTTCAGCGCAGAGCAGCGGCCAGTGCTGCTCATCGATGAAATCGACAAGGCGGACATCGAGTTTCCCAACGATCTGCTGCTGGAGCTGGATCGGATGGAGTTCGATGTCTACGAGACCGGCGAGCGCGTGAAGGCGCGCCAGCGCCCCGTGGTCATCATCACCTCCAACAACGAAAAAGAGCTGCCGGACGCCTTCCTGCGCCGCTGTTTCTTCCACTACATCCGCTTTCCCGACAAGGCCGAGATGCAGGCCATCGTCAAGCTCCATTACCCCGACCTCAAGGAGCGGCTGCTCGACGAGGCGATGACGCTCTTCTTTGAGCTGCGTGCGGTAGAGGGGCTGCGCAAGAAGCCGTCCACCTCGGAGCTGCTGGACTGGATCCGGCTGCTGTTGGCGGACGACATCGCCCCCGAGGCCCTGCGCACCCGTGAGCCCGGCAAGCTGGTGCCCGCTCTCTATGGTGCCCTGCTCAAGACGGAGCAGGACTTGCACCTCTTCGAGAAGCTCGCCTTCCTGGCGCGCCGCGGCGGCTGAATGCTCATCGACTTCTTCCTTCACCTGCGCCGCCACAAGCTTCCTTGCAGCCTGCGGGAGCTGCTCGACCTGCACGGGGCGCTGGCAGCCAGACTGGCCAGCCTCGACATGGACGAGTTCTACCAGCTATCCCGCTGCCTGCTGGTGAAAGACGAGGCGCACTATGATCGCTTCGATCGCGCCTTCGCCGAGTATTACGAGGGGTTGGCCGCCATCCCCCTGTTGCCGGAGAGCCTGCCCGAGGAGTGGCTGCGCAAGGAGTTCGAGCGGCTATTGAGCGCCGAGGAGAAGGCGTTGCTCCAATCCCTTGGCGGGCTCGACCAGCTGCTGGCGACCCTAAACCAGCGCTTGAACGAGCAGAAGGAGCGTCACGCCGGCGGCAACAAGTGGGTCGGCACCGGGGGCAGCAGCCCGTTCGGTCACGGCGGCTATCACCCGGAAGGGATCCGCATGGGGGGAGAGGGCCGGCACGGGCGGGCGACCAAGGTGTGGGAGGCGCGCCACTTTCGCAACTTCAGTGACGACTCGCCCCTGGGGCAGCGCGCCATCCAGCTCGCCCTGCGCAAGCTCAGGCGCTGGGTGCGCCGGGGCAATCCCGACGAGTTGGATCTCGACGACACCATCCAAAGCTCGGCCAGGCAAGGCTGGCTCGATGTGAAGCTGCGGCCCGAGCGCCACAACGGGGTCAAACTGCTGGTCTTCTTCGACGTAGGGGGCTCCATGGATGCCCACGTGGCCGAGGTACAGCGCCTCTTCTCGGCCCTGCGCCACGAGTTCAAGCACCTGGTGTTCTTCTATTTTCACAACTGCCTCTACGACTTTGTCTGGCAGGACAATGCCAGGCGCCTTGATGATCGGCTCGATACCCTGCGGCTGCTGCGTACCTACGGCAGCGACTACAGGGTGATGGTGGTGGGGGATGCGAAGATGGGCCCCTATGAAATCACCTGGCCAGGTGGCAGCGTAGAGTACTGGAACGAGGAGCCCGGCCAGGTGTGGCTCGGGCGCCTGCAACAACATTTCCCCAAGATGGTGTGGGTCAATCCGCTGCCAAGGCAGGAGTGGCTGTGGCACCCCTCCATTAAGTTGATGAACGAATTGATCGGCGGGCGGATGCACCCGCTGACCCTGGCGGGTCTGGCTGCGGCCATCGACCAGCTGTGACCCTCTGAACCCTAAAAAACAGACAAGCCGGGATTGCACCCGGCCAGGAGCAAAGATGACCTCTATCGTAATCAGTGGCTCAGGCCTCTATACCCCTCCCTTTGCCGTCAGCAATGAAGCGCTGGTGGCGGCCTTCAACCAGTACGTGGATCTCTACAACGAGGAGAACGCCTCCGCCATCGATGCAGGGCAGCTGCCTGCCAAACAGCACTCGAGCTGCGAGTTCATCGAGAAGGCCTCCGGCATCAAGAGCCGCTATCTGGTGAGCAGCGAGGGGGTGCTGGATCCCGACATCATGCAGCCGCTCATGGCGGAGCGCCCGGACGATCAGCCCTCCATCATGGTGGAGATGGCGGTGGCGGCCGCCGAGCAGGCGCTGATCGCCGCCGGTCGTGAACCGGGGGAGATCGATCTTGTCATCGTCGCCGCCTCCAACATGCCGCGCCCCTACCCGGCGCTGGCCATCGAATTGCAGCACTATCTCGGCGCCAGCGGCCTGGCGTTCGACATGAACGTGGCCTGCTCTTCCGCCACCTTCGGGATCAAGACCGCCGCAGACATGCTGGCGGCAGGCACCGCCCGGCTGGCACTAGTGGTCAATCCGGAGATCTGCTCGGGTCACCTCAACTTCCGCGATCGGGACAGTCACTTCATCTTTGGGGATGCCTGTACCGCCGTGCTGCTGGAGCGGGAGGCCGATTGCCAGGTGGCCAACCCCTGGCAACTGGTGGCCAGCAAGCTGGTGACCCAGTACTCCAACAACATCCGTAACAACTTCGGCTTCCTGAACCGGCTCAGCCCGCGCACCCGCTACGGCGACGACAAGCTGTTCCGCCAGCAGGGGCGCAAGGTGTTCAAGGAGGTGCTGCCCCTGGTGTGCGATCAGATAGCCTCCCAGCTGGCGGAGCAGGGATGGGCGGCCGATGGCTTGAGCCGGCTCTGGCTCCATCAGGCCAACCTCACCATGAACCAGTTTATCGGCCGCAAGTTGCTGGGCCACGACGCCAGCCAGCAGGAGGCGCCTGTCATCCTCGACCGCTACGGCAACACCAGCTCGGCGGGTTCCATCATCGCCTTCCACCTCTTCAACCAGGATCTGCCGAGCGGGGCTCGCGGGGTGCTCTGTTCCTTTGGCGCCGGTTACTCCATCGGCAGCCTGCTGCTGCAGCGGCGCTGAGCACCCTGTTTTGCCCATAAAAAAGGTTCTTCGCGGGATCCTGGGAAAGTGGAAGTTGACAGACAGGGTGCTGGTAAACTGGCTGTCTCCAAACACACCACCACCATCACCCTGCTGTCGCCGTGCATC
>NZ_JAPCIZ010000017.1:0-72392 GCF_027707725.1 Aeromonas sp. QDB25
CAAGATCAAAGTGATAAAGCGCATGGCATATGGATTTAGGGACTCAGAATACTTTTTTCTGAAAATCAAGGCGGCCTTCCCCGGAAAGCCGCGATGAACCTTTTTTTATGGGCACAAATGCTTAACAAAGCGGTGGTGGCGGCCTAACATGGCGGGATGTTTTTCTAGACGGGACAACAGGATATGTCTGGGTTGAAAAAGGATCTCGGGCTCTGGCAGGGGATGGGGCTGCTCGCCACCTCCCTGCTCGGTACCGGGATCTTCGTGGTACCAGCCACCGCCGCCTCGCTGGCGGGAGGGGCGTCGCTGTGGGCCTGGTTGCTGCTGATTGCTCTGGTGCTGCCCATCGCCTTTACCTTCGCCCGCCTTGGGCGGCGATATCCCCACGCGGGTGGCGCCCCCCATCTGATTGGCCTCGCCTTTGGCAACGGCGCCGAGCGCTTCTCTGCTTTCCTGTTTCTGGCGGTGCTGCCGGTGGGCCTGCCTGCCGCCCTCACCATCGCCGCCGGTTTCTGGCACGCCCTGTTCGACATGGGGGAGTGGACCCTCTGGGGCATCCAGCTGCTCACCCTGCTCGGGGTCTTTCTGCTGGGGCTGCGGGGGGCGCGCTCCTCCGGCAATCTGCAACTGCTCATTGCCCTGGCTATCCTGGGGCTCACCCTGCTCATCTGGTTCAAGGGGGATCTCAGCTGGCGCGATGCCGCCCAGCCTCTGCCAACGGCGAGCGAGTGGCCCGCCATGGGATCGGCGCTGGCGGTGATGTTCTGGTGCTTCGTGGGGCTCGAGGCCTTCGCTCACATGGGGGAGGAGTTCAAGCGGCCAGAGCGGGACTACCCCCTTGCCCTGTTGGGGGGCGTGCTGCTGGCGGGGCTCATCTACTGGGTGCACTCGCTGGTGGTGCTCAAATATGACCTCTACGGGGACGAGGCGACCAATGCCATCGCCATTCCGGCCCTGCTCTCCCTGCTGTTCGGCCCCACCGCCAAGTGGCTGGTGGCGGTGCTGGGCTATCTCTCCTGCTTCGCCAGCATCAACATCTACCTGCAAGGTTTTGCGCGCCTTATCTGGAGCATGGCGCGGGAGGGTAAACTGCCGGTCTCCCTCTCTCGCCTCTCGGCCCGGGGCGCTCCCCTGCATGCCCTTGCCTGGGTGCTCGCCATCTGTTTCGTCTCCATCACCCTGATCCTCTGGCTGCGTCTGCCCCTTGATGCGCTGATCCGCTACGCCAACGGCAACTTCGTGCTGGTCTATCTGCTCTGCATGGCGGCGGGCTGGCGCTTGCTGTCGGGGACCGGCAAGGGGTTGGCGGGCCTCAGCGTGCTGCTCTGCACCCTGGTGCTGCTGGCCCTCGCCACCCAGGTGCTCTATGCCCTTGTGCTGAGCCTGGGGTATGGCGGCTTCTCCCTGTGGCGGCGCAGACGCCGCCGCTCGGCGTCCGATGAGGGTGTCTGTGCCATCAAGTAACTCCCGAAAAAAAGCCCCGCAGCGCGGGGCTTGTTGTTGCGGGTCACAGGCTGGCGGGCAGGTCGCTGCGCAAGATGGCGTAGTGGCGCAGGGAGATGAAGCCATCCCCCTTGCGCTCGCACTCCCGCGCCGTGCCCTCGTAGTGAAAACCGGCCCGCTCCAGCAGGCAGGCGGAGGGGCGGTTGGGCTCCTCCACCACTGCCAGCAGCCGGTGCAGGTCGGTGGTGCGGTAAGTGAGCGGGAGCCAGAGTTGCAGCGCCGCGCTCATCACCCCCTTGCCCCAGTGTTCGGGATAGAGCCAGTAGCCCAGCTCGGCACACCGGTGAGTCGGGTCGGCATCGTTGTAGCCGATGGCCCCCTGCGGCTCGCCCGAGAGTCGGTCGCGAATGAGATGCCAGGCGCCACGGCCGGTGCGGGTCAGCTCGGCATACCAATTCATCTGTGCCCGGCATGCCGCCAGGCTGTCGTAGCTGACGCCGTAGTAGGCGACGATCCGGGGATCGGAGAGGCCGCGGAAGATATGGGGCAGATCGGTGTCGGTGACGGGATCCAGCCTGATGTGGGGTGGTGCTGATGTCATGATGACTCCTTGCGGCCAGCCGTGGCTGGCCGCGTGTGTTGCGTAACAAGAGATGGATGATCCGGGCTGGCGTCAGGCAAACCCGAGCCGCTCGGCCAGGCGCGCCAGCTCGTCACGCCATTGCTGCTGCAGGCGCGGGGTCTGGTGCCTGGGCTTGCGGGCCAAATCGGCGGCGAGCAGGGCATCGAGCTCATACCAGCGCGCCAGCAGCGCCTCTTCGTCATCCCCCGTGGCGGCCGCAGTCTGCGGGTCACCTGATTGAGCCGGGCTGCCCGCCTGCAGCAAGGGGGCATCGCCCAGCAGCTCGGCATAGGCCCGTTCGGCACAGTGGGCCTCCTGGATGCGCCCGTCCTTTATCAGCCAGAAGCGGTTGCAACTGCGCTCGATCAGCTCCCGGTCGTGGGAGACCAGCAGCACACCCCCCGGGAAGGCGGCAATGGCGTCGGCCAGCTCCTCCTTGCCCGCCAGATCCAGGTGATTGGTGGGTTCGTCGAGCCAGATCATGTGGTGGCTGCCGAGGGACAGGGCGAGGAACAGCAACCGTGCCCGCTCGCCCCCGCTCAGGGTGTGCACCTGCTGGCCGTGGCGGACATAGGGGAAGCCCGCCCGGATCAGCGCCTGTCGCCGCGTCACCTCAGGCAGAGGGGCCAGGGGGTACAGCGCGTCGCTCAGGGTGGCGTCGTCAGCCAGCTGCTGCAGGGACTGATCGTAATAGGCGATGCTCGCGCCGGGGTGGCAGTACCAGCCCGCCTGCAGGCTCTGCGCGGCCAGTTCGCGCCAGCACTGGCGCAGCAGGGAGGACTTGCCGGTGCCGTTGGCACCGAGCAGGGCGACCCTGTCTCCCGCCCGCAGCCAGAGCCCCTCGGCACGCAGCAGCGGCGGCAGTGCCGGTGCCGGCGATACGTCGAGGGCCTCCAGCCGCAGCAGGGTGTCGGCGGGCAGGCTCACTCCGCGCAGCTCGAGCCGCCAGGGGGCCAGCGCCGCCACCTGGCTCTGCTCCTCCTGCAGGCGGGCGATGCGTTTTTCCATGGACTTGGCCTGGCGCACCAGCTTCTCGTTGTCATGCTCCCGCCCCCAGATGGCGAGGCGCTTGCTGCTGGCGCTCAGGCGGTCTATCTCCTTTTGCTCGTCCGCCCGGCGCAGGCGGGCCTGCTCATCCTCGGCAGCCAGCGCCGCCCTGGCCTGGCTGCAGGGCAGGGCGAAGCGGTGCAACTGGCCGTCTCGCAGGATCAGGGTCTGATCCGTGACGCTGTCCAGCAGGCGACCGTCGTGGGAGACCAGCACGAAGGCGCCGCGCCAGCCCAGCAGAAACTGCTCGAGCCAGAGCAAGGCGGGCAAGTCCAGGTGGTTGCTGGGCTCATCGAGCAGCAGCAGGTTGGGTTGGCGCAGCAGGGCGCGGCCTATCTGCAGCCGGCTGTGCTGGCCACCGCTCAGTGCACTGACCGGCAACGTGGCCTGGGCCTCCAGCTGCAGTTCGGCCAGCAGCTTGTCCACCTGCCATTCGGCGGCGGGATCGTTGCCCAGGGCATCCAGCAGCACGGCGCGGGTGCTGAGGGTGGAAAGCTCGGCTGGCAGTTGCTGGGCCACGAACTCGCAGCGGCAGGCGGCGGCCTGCACGATCCGGCCGGCCTGGGGCGTGCGCTCGCCCGCCAGCAGCGCGAGCAATGTGCTCTTGCCGCAGCCGTTGGCGCCAATCAGGCCGAGTCGGTCGCCTGCGCGAATGCCGAGTTCGAGGTGATCAAATAAGGGAAGGTGCCCCGCACTCATCTGCAGGGAATGGGTACTCATCAGGGTTGTCATGCTCTTGCTCTCTTAAATCGCGGGATGGGAAATCCCTGTCATCAGGAGCGCTGGCGACAACGGCAGAGTCGAGAAAGGTCTCGGTATGGAAGGGAGTCGGCTTTGCTCGAACCCGCTATCGCAGCGCGATGGTATGCAGGCAAGAGCACTTGAATGTGCCGAACAGGCGAGCCGAGAACATCGGACACGCTTGGATAACCATTTTTTACCTCCTTGTGTTTCGTTATGGCAGGGTGCGGCGATTATAGGCACAGAAAAAAACAGTCGTCCATCCGCCCTGTGGGGGGCCGTGGGCACCGCATCGGGAGGCGCGGGGTAAAAAACGCCCCGTGATTCGGGGCGTGAGGGTTGTCAGTCGCGGGGGGTCTTGAGGGCCTCAATCACATCGTCACTGGGGGCCAGTCCCTCCACGTGGTTGAAGCTCTCCAGCCCCTCCTGGGGATTGATGGTGAGGGCGTCGGCGCTCAGGTAGCTGCCGCTGCCGGCGCTCTCCACCACGACGATGACTTCAGGCTGCTTGTCGCCGTTGAGATCCAGCAACTTGATCTCCTTGATGCTGCCATCGCGCGGCAGCACCTTGCCGTCGATGAACTGATCCAGCGGAAACTGCGGGTTGGCACCGGAGTAGAGGCGCACGTCGTAGCTGCCGGTGGAGGCGGGCTCGCCGCGCCCTTCGCTGACGGTCACCACCTGGCCGGAGGGGAGTGTCAGCTGTTTGAAGAAGCCGTCCGCCGCCTGGCTGGCGAGGGGCAGGGTGAGCAGGCCGAGAGTAAGGAATAAGGCTTTCATGAAGAGGACCCTTGTTGCTGCTTGTGTGTCTGTGACGGGCAGGGGACGCTTCCCTGCCACGTCGGAAGCGGGCAGGGGGCCGCTGGTCGGCCGCCCCCTGCCCGGGTTGTCATCACCATATCTTGACCCGTTTGGCCGGGTCCAGATAGAGCTTGTCGCCGGGCTGGATCTTGAACGCCTCGTAGAAGGCGGGGATGTTCGGTACCACGCCGTTGACCCGGTATTCCGGCGGCGAGTGGGGATCCGAGGCGAGCAGCATCTGCATCAGCTCGGGGCGATACATGCCCTTCCACACTTGGGCCCAGCCGAGGAAGAAGCGCTGCTCGCCGGTAAAACCGTCCAGCACCGGGGCCTCCTTGCCATCCAGGGAGAGCAGGTAGGCCTTGTGGGCGATGGTGAGGCCGCCGAGATCGCCGATGTTCTCCCCCAGGGTGAACTGGCCGTTGACGTACTGCCCCTTGATGGGCTCGAAGCGGTTGTACTGGGCCACCAGCCGGCTGGTGCGAAAGCGAAACTCCTTGAGATCCGCCGGCGTCCACCAGTCGCGCATCACGCCGTCACCGTCGGATTTGGCCCCCTGATCATCAAAACCGTGGCCCATCTCGTGGCCGATCACCCCGCCGATGGCGCCGTAGTTGACCGCATCGTCCGCCGTCATGTCGAAGAAGGGGGGCTGCAAAATGGCGGCCGGGAAGACGATCTCGTTGTTGCTCGGGTTGTAGTAGGCGTTCACCGTCTGGGGCGACATGTGCCACTCGTCCCGATCGACCGGCTTGCCGAGGCGCGCCAGGCTGTCGGCGTATTCGAAGGCGCGGGCCCGCTGCAGGTTGCCCACCAGATCGTCGGGGCGAATGGTGATGGCGCTGTAGTCCTTCCACTTGTCCGGGTAGCCGATCTTGGGTCTGAACTTGGCGAGCTTCTCGAGAGCCTGGGTCTTGGTGGCCGGGGACATCCAGTCCAGCTCTTGGATGCTCTGGCCGTAGGCGGTGCGCAGGTTCTCCACCAGCTGCTCCATACGGGCCTTGGCCGCTGGCGGGAAGTAGCGCTCGACATAGAGCTTGCCCACCGCCTCCCCCAGGTTGTTGTCCAGCACCCCGAGGGCCCGCTCCCAGGGGGCGCGCTGCTTGGGCGTGCCGCTAAGAGCGGTGCCGAAGAAGGCAAAATTCTGGGCATCGGTCTGGCTGTCGAGGTAGGGGGCGTAATCGGTGATGAGCTGCCACTTGAGGTAGGCCTGCCAGTCAGCGACCGGGGTCTGCTGCATCACCTCGTTCAGGGCCGAGAGGTAGGTGGGCTGGCCGATGACCAGGCTCTGTTGCCCCGCAAGGCCGGCCTGGGCCAGGTAGGCGTCCCAGTCAATGGCGGGGGCGAGGCGCCCCAGCTCGCTCACCGGTCCCTTGTTGTAGTTCTTCTCTCTGTCCCGCAGGGCCACGTTGTCCCACTGGATCTGGGCGAGCCTGGTCTCGAGGGCCAGGATGCGTTTCGCCTTGGCCTGGGCATCCGTCTCACCGAAGCGGGCCAGCATGGCGGCGATGTGCTGCTCGTACTTGTGCAGCAGTGCCTGGCTGTTGGGGTCGCGCTTGAGGTAGTAGTCCCGATCCGGCAGGCCGAGGCCGGCCTGGTAGAGGTAGACGGCATAGCTGTCAGGAGCCTTGGCGTCGGCGTCTATCCAGAAACCGAAGGGGGAGCCGCCACCGGTGCGGGCGCTCTGGGCGAAGGTGCGGGCGAGATCCTGCGGCGTGCTGATCTGCTCTATCTCGCTCAGCATCGGCAGCAGGGGCGTGGTGCCCTTGGCGTTGCGGGCGGCCTGATCCAGATAGCTCTGGTAGAGGTCGTGGATCTGCTGGGCAGGGGTGCCGGCGGCGGCCTTGCCATCCAGCCCCTCCACCAGCACCCGCACGTCCGCCAGGGATTTGTCCCGCAGCAGGTAGAAGGCACCGTCGGCGGGCCTGTCATCGGGGATCTTGGCCGTGGCGAGCCAGTGGCCGTTCACGTAGCGGAAGAAGTCGTCACCAGGCTTGACGCTGGTGTCCATGTTGGCCAGCGCAAGGCCGGAGTGTTTGTCCGGTTGGTTCGGTGCCTGACTGCAACCGGCCAGCAGGGCCAGCCCGACGAGGGTGGCCAGGATGTGTTTCTTGTTGTTCATTATGGTTTTATTCCAATTCGGGTTATATGGCTTCCTTGCCCACGCAGGGAGCGATTCACTCTAGCAGCCGGGTTAGCGCTTGATAAGCCCGACTCTGCTAAGATCGGCCTGGTCGTATTGGGGAAGCCTATGATTTCTCGTATTTATTCTCGTTTTTGTCAGACCCTGCCCGCGCCGGAAGGTTCCTGCGGTCTGCTGGTGGCTTTCAGCGGCGGGCTCGACTCCACCGTCTTGCTGGTGCTGGCGGCCCGTTTTGCCCGCGCCCACGGCCTCGCCCTGAACGCCCTGCACGTTCATCACGGCCTGAGCCCACATGCCGACGACTGGGTGACTCACTGCGAAGGGGTGTGCCAGCAACTGGCGGTGCCCCTCATCGTGGAGCGGGTGCAGCTCTGTCGGGGCAACGGGGAGAGCCTGGAGGCCCAGGCGCGGGCGGCGCGTTATGAGCGACTCGCCGCCCACCTGGGGGAAGGGGAGTGGCTGCTCACCGCTCACCATCAGGATGATCAGCTGGAGACCCTGCTGCTGGCGCTCAAGCGGGGTGCCGGTCTGCGCGGACTGGCGGGCATGGTGGCGAGCCAGCCTTTTGCCGCAGGCCATCTGTTGCGCCCCTTGCTCGACATGAGCCGGGCCGAGCTGGCGGAAGCCGCGCAGTCACTTCCTTATGGCTGGGTTGAGGATGAGAGCAACGAGGACCCGAGCTATGACCGCAACTTCCTGCGCCAGCAGATCATCCCCCTGCTCAAGGACCGCTGGCCCGCCATGGCCCGGACGACGGCGCGCACCATGGCCCTGTGCGCCGAGCAGGAGGCGCTCATCAGCGAGCTGGCCGAGGCGGACTGGCAGGCGGTGGGTGAGGGAGAAGGGCTGCGCATTGACGGACTCCTCTCCCTCTCCCCCGTGCGGCGCAACAACCTGCTGCGCCACTGGATCCGCCGCCAGGGGGGAGAGATGCCCTCCCGCGAGCTGCTGGGCCTGCTGTGGCAGGAGGTGGCGCTGGCGCGCGATGACGCCAACCCCAGGCTGAGCCTGCAAGGGTTGGCGTGCCGCCGCTATCAGGGGCGCCTGTACCTGGTGGCGCCGGATCTCGCCCCCCGCGAGGAGGTGCTGCCCATCCGGATGGAAGAGACGCTCACCCTGCCGGACGGGCTCGGGCAGTTCAGGCTCTGGAGAACGGATGGCGAAGGGTTGCGGACACCGAGGGGGGACGAGCCGCTCTCGGTGCGTTTTCAGGTCGCCCCCGGCGTCATGCTGAAACCGGTGGGGCGGGTGGGCAGCCGGCGGCTCAAGAAGCTGCTGCAAGAGTACGGGGTGCCCTCCTGGCAGCGGGGGCGCATTCCCATCCTCTACTACGGTGAACAGGTGGCACTGGTGGCCGGGCTCTTTGTCTGCGACGGATTTCTGGCGCCAGAAGAGGGGGTGGCGTGGGAGTGGCGGCCCCCCGTCACCCCGGATGCAGATTGACATCGCAGAGTGACAGGGGGCCGGGAGGGGAAGGGTGATGCCCTATTCGGGCAGGCCGGAGCCCCCGGCTTTCTTGCGGGCGTAAAGATGAGTATCGGCCGTCTCGTAGAGGCGCTGCACATCCATGCCCGACTGCCAGCTGGCGGCTCCCAGGCTGCACCCCACCGAGAAGGCGCTGAGCTCCTTGTGGCTGTGGAGCACATGTTGCAACCGCAGCCAGACCGGGCGCCAGGCCTCGGGGTCCGCGGGTTGCAGCAGCAGGGCAAACTCGTCCCCGCCGAGGCGAAACGCCTGATCCGTCCCGCGAATGCACCCCTGCAGCAACTGGGCGAAGCGGCTTAGCACCAGGTCGCCCACCGGGTGGCCCCAGGTGTCATTGACCTGCTTGAATCTGTCGAGATCCAGCAGCACCAGCACCAGGCCGTGGGGTTCCCGGCTGTGTTGCTCCACCGCCCGGCCGATGGCCTCGTCGAAGTAGGCGCGATTGCCAAGCCCGGTCAGGTGGTCGAGCCGCACCTGCTGTTCCAGCCGATCCAGCCGCAGATAGAGGGGCAGGGGGAGACTGAACAGCTGATGATATTGCTCAAGCAACCGCCTCTGGCCGTCGCTCAGAGGGTGCTCCAGCTCGTAGTGCAACTGGCCGAGCAACTGCTCGTGTCGTCCCCGTAGCTCGAAGCGATAGGCATGCAGGGTCAGCCTGGCCTGGGGCGGGTGCGAGATGAGGGGATGGGGCTGGCCACAGTCGAACTGGAGCGAGTGGATCCGGACAATGTTTGCCACCCGCTCGGCAAAGATTGCCAGCAGGGCGTCAAGATCCCGTTGCCCCAGCAACTGCTCTATCTGCTGATAGCGGTCCTGCCCGGTCAAGGGCGCAAGCCGCTCCATCTGCTGTACCCACTGCTCTATGCCATGTCCGAAGCCGTTCAATGACGATGTGTTTTCCACGTTACAGCCCTTACACCTCTCCATTCATTGCACAGGCTCCTGCAAGCCCTGTGCCTAAAATATGTCCGATGAAAAACAAGGGGGCTGGCTAGGCTTAACGGGATGAAACGGGAGGGGAAATTCCTGCCGCTGAGCGAGTGGCGTGCCATATGGGGAGCGGGCGCTGTGCTTGCTGTGTCAGGGAAGAGGGCGCCGGGCAGATGAAGGAGAGGGATGGGTGTACGCCGATGTGTTGATCCTGCTGATCTTCGCCGTTGTGCTGGTGGCCATTTTCCGGCGCCTCGGCCAGCCGGTGATCCTTGCCTATCTGTTTGCCGGCATGCTGCTCGGCCCCCACGGCGTGGCCATCGTCACGGGTCAGGCCATGATGCAGACCATAGGGGAGCTTGGCATCGTGTTCCTGATGTTCTCCCTCGGGCTCGAGTTCTCCCTGCCGCGTCTGCTCGCCATGCGCAAGCTGGTGCTGGGGGTCGGCAGCCTGCAGGTGCTGCTCACCTCACTGCTGTTTTTCGGGCTCGGCTGGTGGTGGGGGCTGAGCCTGGCCCAGGCGCTGGTGGTGTCAGGCACCCTGGCGCTCTCCTCCACCGCCGTGGTGATCAAGCAGCTCGGCGAGCTCAAGCAGCTCCATACCCGGCGAGCCCAGCTCGGGGTGAGCGTGCTGCTGTTCCAGGATCTGGCCGTGGTGCCCCTGCTGGTGATGATCCCCATCCTGGCCCAGCCCGAGGTGCAGGGTAGCGCCCTGCTGGCGGAGGTCGCCTGGGCCTCCCTCAAGGGGTTGTTTGCGCTCTCCGTGCTGCTGGCGGTGGGGAAGTGGCTGCTGCCCATGCTGTTTTTCGAGGTGGCGCGCGCACGTTCAGACGAACTCTTCGTACTGAGTGCCCTGCTGGTGGCATTGCTGGCGGCCTCCCTGACCCAGTGGATGGGGCTCTCCATGGCGCTCGGTGCCTTCCTGGCGGGCATGATGCTGGGGGAGTCCCACTATCGTCATCAGCTCGAAGTGGACATCAAGCCGTTTCGCGACGTGTTGATGGGGCTCTTCTTCATTACCATCGGCATGACCATGGACTGGGCGCTGGTGGCGGACGCCTGGTGGCAGGTGCTGGCCTGTGTGACGGGGCTCATCCTGTGCAAGTCGCTGCTCATATTGCTGGCGGGCCGTCTGATGGGGGAGCGCAAGCGCGACGCCATGGCCGCTGGCATCATGTTGAGCCAGGTCGGGGAGTTCGGTTTTGTGCTGCTGGCGCTGGCGAGTCATCACGGCTTGCTGGATCACCAGCTGGTCTCTCTGCTCATCGGCATCGGTGTCATCTCCATCGCCCTCACCCCCTGGCTGGTGTTGCGGGCGCTGGGGCTTGCCCACTCCCTCACCGACAGTGCCCTGCTCTCTCGCGCCGAGGTGGCCCAGTCGGGCCTGAGCAAACACCAGCACGTCATCATCGCCGGGTTCGGACGCACCGGCCAAACCTGTGCCCGCTTTCTCAAGCTCGAAGAGATCCCCTTCCTGGCCCTGGATCTCGATCCCGAGCGTGTGAGCGAGGCGAAGCTCGCGGGGGAGCAGGTGGCGTTCGGCGATGCCAGCCGGCGCGACATCCTGCTGGCGGCCGGTCTGTTGCGGGCGCGGCTGGTGATCATCACCTTCGACGATCAAAAGCGGGTCGATGCCATGCTGACGCTGATCCGGGAGCTGGCGGGGGAGATCAAGGTGCTGGTGCGTACCCGGGATGACAGTTTCCTTGAACACTACAAGCAGGCCGGCGCCTTCGAGGTGATCCCCGAATCCCAGGAGGGAGCCCTGATGCTGGTCTCCCACCTGCTGCTCAACTGCGACATTCCCATCGGCCGGGTGATCCGGCGCATGGAGCACGAGCGCAGCAGCCAGTATCGCTTTCTGCACGGTTTCTACTGGGGCGGCAAGAGTGCGGGCAATTTGGAGACGGATCAACAGCTCGAGCGGCTGCATCCCGTGCTGCTGCACGACCAGGCCTGGGCGGTGGGACACAGGGTACGGGATCTCGCCCTGGGAGAGGTGCGCATCAAGGCGATTCATCGCGGGGAGCGCAGCCTGGATCCCAGGCGCGAGCTGGTGCTGGCGGCGGGAGATACCCTGGTGCTTTTCGGCACGGCCGTGGCCATGGAACAGGCCGAGCAGCGCCTGCTGGAGGGACGCTAGGATCTCCTTGCCATGGGATAAGGCCCCTCAGGCCTCTTCGCGAAACTGCTGTTGCCTCCCGCTGCCCGGCAGGTCGAGGAAGGCCTCGATGCGCTGGCGGTGATCCAGCGCGTCCTGGTATCCCAGCTTGATGAGCCGCTGGCAATAGCCGGGGTCAAACATCAGGAAGCTGGCCAGGCTGCTGCTCTCTTCGCCGTTGACCCCGAGCACTCGCAGCAGACGGCGCAGCTGGGTCGGCAACCGTGGGAGGTATTCGAGGGCGATGAGGTCGAGATCCTGGCTGGGGCGGATCACGCAGGTCTCCACCTGGCGCAGTTTCAGTCGACTGCGCTCCCGTGCCGGAATAAGGGAAAGGGTCTGGTTGATGCGCCCGAGCCGCTCCAGATCCGAATTGAGGGTGTCGGAGAAGACGGTGTTGAGCAGATGGCTCGCGATGTTGGAGCTGGTCAGGTGCCCCTGGCGGGGAGTCGGGTTCTCCCTGTGAGGGGAGTCCAGGGTCACCAGCAGGATCCGCTCCGCCCCCAGGTGGATGGCGGGGCTGAGCGGGCTCAGCTGATGGATGGAGCCATCCCCGTAGACGCGATCGCCGATGGGGGTGGCGGGAAAGACAAAGGGCAGCGCCGACGAGGCCAGCAGATGATCCGAGGTGAGCAGGGTACGCAGGCCACGTCGTCTGGCGCGCTCCCAGGGCTGATGTTCGGCCCGCCCCTGGAAGAAGGTGGTGGAGAGGCCGTCATCGTAGTCGGAGGCCGTGATGGCGATGGCCTCCAGGCTGCCGTAGAGGATGTTGTCATCGATGCGGTGATAGTCGATGAGCTGATCCAGCAGACGGCGCAGGGGGGCGTTGTCAAACAGGTGAAAGGCTCGGTTGCTCTGGGGGGTGATGAGGCCGGCCGAGCCCTGATAGAGGGTGCGCCACAGCAGTTGGCAAGGGTGGAAGTCGAAGATGTGGTGGGTCTCGAATCGTCGCCAGACCCACTCCAGCTTGCGCACCCCCAGATGGAAACAGGAGGCGTAGCACGCCAGCGCCGTGATGTTGAGAGCCCCCGCCGAGGTGCCGCACAAAATGGGGAAGGGGATGCCGATGTTGCGGGGGTAGAGTTCGGCCACCGCCTTGAGTGCGCCGACCTGATAGGCGGCGCGGGCACCACCACCAGTCAGCAGAAGAGCAGTATTGGGTCTGGCCATGAGGGTGTGCCTTATCGTGATCGCCAGGGCGGGTTGCCACCGCGCAATTCAACTATAAGACGTTGTATACCGGATAAAAATGGGCCGCACGCTCAATTTTTGCGGCCCGTTTCATTTTCAGTTTGCCAAGGGCGTCTGGCTCAGTTGATCGAAGGCGGCGAAGGCTGGAGGGCTTGCCAGAATACGGCCATGGCCGAGCCCCCGGGTGCTCACCAGCCGGGTGCGGCCATCCTGGGCCGCGCGCAGGGAGTCCCGGTGGGGGGCGAAGCGGTCTTCCTCATCGTGAACGATGAGGGCGGCGCCGCTGCGCCGGGCGAGCCGGCCAAGGGGGTCAACCGTGCTGAGCGGGTGCTGGTATTCGTGTTCTATCTCCTTGACCACCGCATCGAACAGCCGGATGGAGTAGCCGGAGCGCGCCACCATGCCGTAGAGCTGGGGCACGTAGTCGAGTACCGGGGAGATGAGCAGCAGCGGCAGCGCATCGATTGCCGGGTGACGGCTGCTGAGGGTGACAGCACCCCCCATGCTGTGGGTGATGACGCCCTGGACGGGGCCGACCCGCTCGAGGATCTCGTCGAAAGCGCGCACGAAGCGGGGCAGGTGACCCCTGTTCCCTTCGCTCCGGCCGTGGGCGGGGTGATCGTAGGCGAGCGCCGTATAGCCCTGGGCGGCGATGTGGCTCATCAGCGGATAGAACTGGCTGGCACTGCCTGACCAGCCGTGCATCAGCAGCCAGACCGGCCCCTGCCCGAGCCGGTAGCTCATCAGGGTCCCTTCACTGGTGTGGATGGCCTGCTCGACCAGGCCAGTCGGGGCTGCGACGCCCCGGGTCGCCCGCTGCGGGGTGAGCAGCAGCTTGCTGGCGGTGCGCTTGGCGTGGGTGGGCGCCAACACGTGATGCAGGCGGGTGCCGAGGCCCAGCAGCAACTTGCTCGGGCTGAAGCGGCGTGTGTTGAAGTAGATCTTGCTGCTCATGGTCATCCTGTGTCTTTTGTGTGCGAACGGTCGTGCTTTTTTGCGAGTTTTTAAAAGGAAGAGCCCGTCGGGTCAGCGCCAGCTGGTCAGCAATTGTTCCACCTCGGGCCAGAAGTGGCGGGCCGGATCCTCGCTGAGCGCCAGGGCATGGAACACCTGATCCCCGAGATAGAGGCCATAGAGGCGATAGACGGCGCGCCAGGGATCGAGATCGCTGCGCCACTCCCCTCTGGCCTGCCCCTGCACTACCTGGCGTGCCAAGTAGTCGAGCCAGAAACGGACCAGCTCGCGTGCCGCCTGCTGGACCTCACCCTCCTGGGCGGAGGTCCAGGCATCGAGGAACATGCAGCGGCCGGCAAAACTCTGGTTCCAGGCCAGCCAGGCCTGCAACAGGGCGAGCAGTTTCTCCTGCTGGGTGGCGTACCCCTGTTGGCGCACCGGCTGGATCACCCGCTCCCGAAATACCTCGGCGGAATGGGTGAGCACGGCGATCTGCAGGTTGTCACGGGACTGGAAGTGGGCGAACAGACCGCTTTTTGACATCTCGCAGGCCGTTGCGAGGGAGCCTATGGTGAGGCTCTCCAGCCCCTGCTGGCTCGCCTGCTCGAATGCAGTCTGCAAAATGGTGTCGCGGGTCAGACGTCCCTTGCTCATCCGGCTCTCCTCTCTCTGGGCTGGCAGCATAAAGTACGACCGTGCTAATTGTCGAGCCGCAAATGGTGCAGGGAGGCCGTTTCCGGCTGCCGCGGGGGGCAAGAGAGTCTTCTGGGAGGCGGGTGTGGCTGGCTTGTTACGAGCCAGCCGGGGACGAGCTCAGTCGTCCTTGATGCCCATTTGCTGCAGGGCGATGACCGCCTGGGTGCGGTTCTTGACCCCGAGTTTGCGGAAGGCGGAGTGATATGGGCTCTGATGGTGGCAAGGGGCTCAACTGTCCTTGATATCCATCTGCTGGAGGGCGATGACCGCCTGGGTGGGGTTTTTGACCCCAAGTTTGCGGAAGGCGGAGTGATATGGGCTCTGATGATGGCAAGGGGCTCAACTGTCCTTGATATCCATCTGCTGGAGGGCGATGACTGCCTGGGTGCGGTTCTTGACCCCTAGTTTGCGGAAAATCGCGGTGATATGGGCCTTGATGGTCGCCTCGGAGACGTTGAGCTCCCATGCGATCTGTTTGTTGAGGCTGCCATCCCGCAACATGATGAGCACCTTGTATTGCTGGGGGGTGAGGCTGGCCAGCTTGGTGGCGAAATCGGGCCCTTCGCTGGGCTCGGGATGGAGGGAGATCCCCTCGGGCACCCAGTTGTCCCCCCCGATCACCGTATTGAGGGCGCTGACCAGCTCTTTCATGGGGACGGACTTGGGAATGAAGCCGAGCGCGCCCAGGCGCAGCACCTGCTGGATGATGGCGGGATCCTCGGAGGCCGAGACCACGACGATGGGGAGATCCGGGTGATGTCCGCGCAGATAGGCCAACCCCTCGAAGCCGTTGGCCCCCGGCATCTTGAGATCCAGCAGCAGCAGGTCGACGTCGGGATGTTCATCGAGCAGGTGGCTCAGGCTGTCGATGGAGTCAGCCTCCAGCAATCTGGCGTCGTCGATGGCCATGTGCACCGCTTGATAGAGGGCGCCCCGAAACAGGGGGTGGTCATCTGCGATGACGATGGTAAATTGGCTGTCCATAGCTCACATTGTTGCTAACTGATTGTTTTGAAAAATCAAACTAGCACTGCTACCCAAGTGGGTCAAACCCGCCAGTACGCAAATGTGAGGTGGTCATCGGATGTCGTGCCACGGGGCCGGCGGGATGGCCAGTAAACAACCCATGCAGGAGGCAATCGATGGGATCCCTGGTTTTGACGGTGGGCACGGGCTCCACCTGGGCAATGAGAACGGCGCTGGTGCTGGCCATGAGCGGGCTCAAGTGGCAGGAGCAGGTCTTCGATCTGGAAGATGCCAAGGAGCTGCAACGGCTCAAGCGCACGGCCCCCGCCGGCCTGGTGCCCTGGCTCGACGACGGTGAGCTGCGTATTCACGACTCTCTGGCCATCGCCGAATATCTCCACGAGTGCTGCCCGGAGCGTCACCTTTATCCGGTGGACAAGGCCGAACGGGCCCTGGCCCGCAGCCTGTGCGCCGAGCTGCACGCCGGTTTTCGCCAGATCCGCACCCTGCTGCCCTTCTTCCTGGGGGCGCCCACCCAGAGTGAACCGCCGGTGGAGGTCATTGACGAGCTGGCCCGGTTGCAGACCCTCTGGTCCCAGGCGCGGGGGCCCTTCTATTTCGACGAGGCGAGCATTCTGGATGCCTTCTATGCGGTGATGGCCTATCGACTGGCAAGCTATGGCATTTCGCTGCCCGGTCAGGCTGGCGCCTATCAGCAGGCCTTGCTGGCCTGGCCCCTGTGGCAGGAAACCCTGCTCAGGGCGAGGTTGCAGTGGCCAAAGGCGGCCCGCCAGTCTGATTGATGCGGGCGTCGGCAAGACAAAAAAGGGGAGCCATCGGCTCCCCTTTTTATTCAGGCCAGGTCGCTATTTCTGCCGACCTGCGAAGACCACGACCACTTTGTCTTCTCCTTTCTCCCGCACGAAGCCGTAGGGGGCATCGGAAATCTTCTTGTGGCTGCCCGCCGCGATGGCAGGGTGGGCGGCACGGAACTGGCCGAGCCGTTGCCAGTGCTTGACCAGCTCCGCCTTCTCGCCACTCGCCAGCTCCTGCCAGTTCATGTCCGAGCGCACGCTCTGATCGAACACGCCGCCATCCTTGGCAAGCCCCCGGCCGGACTCGTCGCCATAGTAGATCTGGATGCCCCCCGGCAGCAGCATGAAGCTGTTGGCCACCCGCCGTTGCAGCGCCACGTCCTGGTAGTCGCCGAAGAAGAGCTTGGTGTCGTGGGAGCTGATGTAGCTCAGCACGTTGAACTCGGGATCCTGGTTGATGCGGCTGGCATAGCTCGCATAGGTGGGCTCTGCCCCCGCCATGCACTGGGCCTGGGGCAGGGCGAATTCACGCTGGTAGTCGAAGTTGATCAGGGAATCGAAGCCGTGCTGGTACCAGAAGTCCTTGGCGACCCCGTGATCCCACACCTCGCCCACCATGTAGAAGGGAAGGTCATCGAGGGCCTTGCCCGGGTTGGCGGCCTTCCACTCCTTGAGCGCGTCGGTGCCCGCCTGCTTGAGCCTGGCCCAGACCGCGGGCTCCAGGTGCTTGACGGTGTCGGCACGGAAGCCGTCGATGCCGAAGCGGCGCACCCAGTCGGTGTGCCAGGCAATGAGGTAATCGCTCACGGTGGCGTTGGGCAGGGCCTTGGCCCTGGTGTCTTTTTTGGCAGCGAGCAGCGGTGGCAGCCCCACCGATCTGGTGGATTCGGTCAGGAAGTCCGGCAGTCCCGCCACCGAGCCGGTGACGTCGTCGGTGCCGGGTTGCGGGTAGCCGGGCAGGCCGGCCCGCACCCAGTCAGGGCCCCACCACTTGTCCCAGTGGGATGACTGGTAGTCGATGAACTGGTTGTAGCCATGCCAGTTGAGGCCGCCGCTCGGGCGCCATTCGTTCCAGCGACTCGGCAGTTTGCCGGTGTTCTGGGTGAGATCGGTGAGCCCCAGATCCTGCAAGTCGGCGAGGGTGGCGTAGCCTGCGTGGTTCATCACCACGTCGAGGATGATCCGCATGCCGCGCTTGTGGGCCTCGTCCACCAGGGTTTTCAGGCTCTCTTCGTCGCCGTAGTTGGGATCTATCTTGGTGAAGTCGAGCGCCCAGTAGCCGTGGTAGGCGTAGAAGGGGAAGTTCCCCTGTTCGCCACCGCCGATGAAGCCGTGGACCTGTTCCACCATGGGGGTGATCCAGATGGCGTTGATGCCGAGTTGCTTGATGTAGTCGAGCTTCTCGGTCAGCCCCTTGAAGTCACCGCCATGCCAGGTGGCCACTTCGTCCTGACCATCCTTCTGACGACCGAAGCTGTGATCATTGGCGGGATCGCCGTTGTGGAAGCGGTCGGTCAGCAGAAAATAGACGCTCGCCTGATCCCAGCTAAAGGGAGCAGGCTTGGCGGCCTTGACCGGCTCGAGCAGCAGCAGGCCGCCGCTCTCCTTGCTCGGTGTCAGGGTGATCTTGCCGCCCTTGACCACGGCTTCCTGTCCCGAGTAGGCATCCCGCAACCGGGTGCCGTCGGGCCAGACTCCCTTGAGTGATGTCGTGACCGGGCCGCCATCCCAGCTGATGCAGGGCTCTTCCGGAGGCTGGCGTTTGAACTCGCTCTTTTTGGTTGCCCGCAACACCTTGAGGCTGGGGGTATCGGGGTTGAAGGTGAACTCGTAGTCCCCCGCCAGCATCACCCTCAGATGGAAGTCTGTCCCCTTGTTGCACTTGTCCATGGGCTGGGCGGTGCCGAAGGGAAGGGGCTTGGCCTCGGTTGGCCCGAAGCTGGTGCCGCAGCTGTTGCCCGCATCGCTGATGCGGATCTGGTGGCTCCCCTTGTCCAGTCTGTGGGTCAGGGTGACGGTGCCCTTGTCCAGCGTCAGCGCCTCGGCCACCGGTTTGCCATCCACATGGAGATAGACCTCGGGGGCGGCCATCGCCTGACCGATGAACAGCGGTGTGGCGAGCACGGCCAGCCACAGGGGTGATGGGCGAAGAGCGGGGCGCGAAGAGAGACGCATAAGCCATTCCTTGAGCAGAGTGTGAGGAGCAGGGTCCGTTGAGGCACTCATTCTAGGGCGCGCTGGGGCAGGCTTGGACCGGTAAAATACCGATTTGTGACGTCAGTTCAAATGGTTACGTTTTCAAGAATGGAAAAGTGTGAACCGGGTGTCGCGGCCATGAAAAAGCCGGTCAGTTGACCGGCTTGTAGGCATTCGGGGTGGCGTCACACGGTGAAGAACTTGAAGTTGACGAAGGCCACCGCGATGAAGGAGGCAACCATGCCGCTGATGCAGAGCACCGCAGGGCGGATGGCAGGCCAGCGATGGGCCAGCAGCACGATGGCCAGCAGAGTCGGATAGAGGCCGAACATGTAGCGGGGCATGGCGTTGAGACCGGTCATCAGGGGGATGGTGCAGCAGATGAACATCAGGGTCGCTTCGGCCCAGCGTTTCTGGCTGAACAGGTAGCCATTCAGGCACCAGCCGAAGATCACCATGATGGAGAGATAGGCCTTGCGCCCCCCCAGCTCGAAGCCGCTCAGCCACCAGTCCAGGGGGCTGTCCATATAGCGGCCCCAGGCCACCTGTATGTGCTTGAAGGCCAGGGCATCCCCGGTGAGGTGATAGAGATAGACCATGTAGGAGAAGAGGCCGAGGGGAATGAGCCAGAGGGTGAACACCACCTTGAAGGCGCGCTCGGTGAAGCGGAAGAACTCGCGCCAGCCGTAGGCCTGCAGGGCCAGGATCAGCACCGGGAACACCATCATCACCCCCAGGTTGCGGGTGGCGGAGATGAAGATGCCGAGGAAGGCGACCATGAGCCACTGTTCGCGGTAGGCGAACAGGAACATTCCCAGCATCAAGGCCATGAACATGGGCTCGGTATAGCCGGAGACGAAATAGGCGGAGAAGGGGGAGAAGGCCAGCAGCCAGACCCCGAAGCGGGCGGTGTCGTCCCCCAGCTTGAGCTGGCGCAGCACCAGCAGCATCAGGGGCAGGCTGATGAAGAAGGCGATGTTGGCTACCAGCATCAGGCCGATGAGGCTCTCCATGTCAAACAGGCTGGAGAGACCGCCGGCCAGCATGGGATAGAGTGGCATGAAGGCCCAGTTCGCCGCATTGCCCTTGCTCAACCAGCGTGGATAGAGGTCGTAACCATTCTCGATGATGCGCTGGAACCAGACGCAGTCGAACTGGCAGTAGGCCTGCAGCGGCCCGATGTCGGTGGCGCCATAGAGCTGGACGCCGAAATAGCCCATGCCATAGAGCGCCACCCGGCTCAGCACAAAGGCGGCGACAATCATCAGCCAGTCGCGGCCGCTGATGCGCAGTGACGGGCGATAGGGGAGTGCAGCCCCGGTTGACGGGGCGGTATTGGTCATATCATTCATCAGGCAAAAACCCAGATACGGGAGAGAACGTAGGTGAGCACGGTGACGGTCAGGGTGGCGATCACCACCGGCAACAGGCCGGAGAGACCGGCAAACAGCAAACCGCTCAGGATGAGGTTACGCACCGCCAGAGAGAAGAGGGCAACCAGCAGGAACTTGCTGGCGGCACCTTGTTTCTGAAAGGTGATGTAGCGATGGCCGAAGAACGAGAACCAGAACGCCACGGCAAAGGCCAGGGTCGTGACCAGGTGCTCGGAGATGGCCGGCCAGGTATGAAACAGGGCGATGGAGGTACCCAGATCGACGAGGGTGGCCCCCCCGCCGACAAAACCGAAGCGAACCAGCCGCCAGAATTCCTCGCGGGAGATCATTGAGACGCCTGCTCCTGCTGATCATCAGCGGCTTTCGCGGCGGCCTTCTTGCCAGCGCTCTTCTTGCTGGTGGTGGGCACTTCCTGCTTCTGCTCTTCATCCTGCTTGGCGTACTGGCCGTAGACCCCTTCGATGAGGTAGACGGGGCGCTGTTTCACCTCGACGAACATGCGGCCGATGTACTCGCCGATGATGCCCAGCGACAGCAGCTGGATGCCGCCGAGGAACAGCATAACCGACATCAGGGAGGCGTAACCGGGCACGTCGATGCCGAAGAAGAGCACCTGGGTGATGATCTTGAGGATATAGAGGAAGGCGATGAAGGAGACACCGACCCCGATGTAGCTCCACACCCGCAGCGGCCAGCTGGAGAAGCTCATCAGGCCGTCAAGGGCGAAGTTCCACAGCTTCCAGTAGTTGAACTTGGTTTCGCCGGCATGGCGGGCCGGGCGCTCGTAGGGGACGCCGACGGCGCGAAAACCGGCCCAGGCGAACAGCCCCTTCATGAAGCGGTTGCGCTCCGGCAACTGCTTGATGGCCTCGACCACCTTGCGATCGATGAGGCGGAAGTCACCGGCGTTCTCCGGCAGCTTGGTGCTGGTGGAGAGGGCGTTGAAGAAGCGGTAGAAGCCACCGGCGGTCAGGCGTTTCATCGGGGTATCGGCGCTGCGATCCACCCGGATGCCGTAGACGGTGTCATAGTCGCCGGTCTGCCACAGCTTGACGAACTCCAGAATGAGAGAGGGGGGATCCTGCAGGTCCACGTCCATGGGGACGATGGCGTCGCCCTTGGCCTGGTGCAGGCCGGCGGTCATGGCCGCTTCCTTGCCGAAGTTGCGGGCCAGGTTGACCAGGGTCACACGGGGATCCCGGGCGATGGCCTGCTCGACCACCTCACGGGTGCGGTCACGGCTGCCATCGTTGACGAACACGATTTCAAGCTGGTCTTTGAGCGGGGCCAGTTCGGTATCTATCGCGCTGATGAAGGCGTCTATGCTCTCTTCCTCGTTGTAAACGGGAACGACCAGAGAGAGTCGAAAATCGGCACGGGACATGGGAACTTCCTTATTGAAAGAATTATTTTACGGAACAGATGCTTGGGGCATTCCGCTTCACTGAGCCACGGTCAGTCGCACGGACTGGACGTTGAGCGGTGTCGGGGCGGAGAGCGCCAGGAAGTTGGGACGCTTGGGATCGGCGGTCAGGGAGTCGCCCGGCAGGCTGAGGCGGATCTCGTTGATGCCCGCCTTGGCCAGCTTGACCGTGGTGGTGAAATCATGACCCAGCGCCACCTTGAGCAGGGCACCAGCCTGGGGGCTGTTGATCCTGGCCTGGATGGTGAGCTGCTCCGGCTGGGCTTGCTGCTTGGGCAGCACGAAATAGAGACCGCCCTGACCGCTCAGCTCGGTGCCTTGCTCGCTGGGCTTCTTGGCCCAGCCTTCGCTTGAGAGGAAGCGGCTCGGCTTGGTCAGGTTGAGTTCGTTGCCGGGCTGGTAGGTCATGCTGGAGTTGTGCTCCCAGAAACGGGTCTTGCCTTCCAGGTAATAGAGCTTGTAAGCCAGGCTCACGTTGGGGTGAGCGGCCAGATAGAGGGTATAAAGGTAGAAACCGCTCAGTGCCAGGATGGCAGCCAGAAAACCGAACTTTTTGTAGGTCATATTACTCACTCGACGCCCGACAGATTGATAGGCAGATTTCGCGCATATGCTAATCCAATTGCAAAAAAAGCATAGTGGATCACAAAAATATATTTGCTCACATATTAACCCTCAATCACCCTGCTTACAAAGGGGCTTTGGGGTCGTTTGCTTCCTCTTCTTGATTGTGGCTTTTTCGGCGCCAACCTGTCTGCCGCCACCTGGGGCGCATCAGGCAAACGGCTGATATTGTGCTTTGTTGTGGCAGGATCTGTCGCCATTTCACCCGGGCAGAATTAAGATGGCCTGTCCCGTCGTCAAGGATGACCCATGAGACTCTTCTCTCTGTGTGTGCTCTGCTGTCTGCCCCTCCAACCGTTGTGGGCGCAATCGTTCTGCTCCTCCCCCCTTCGCGTCGGTTTCGATGACTGGCCCCCATACCACTATTACCAGCAAGAGGGCGCACGTCGGGAACTGCGTGGATTTGCGGTCGACTACCTCAATGCCGTGTCGAATCGGCTGGGGTGTCGTCTGGTCTATGTGGAGCGTCCCTGGAAGCGGGGGTTGCACGATCTTGAGCGGGGTCGGCTGGACATCGTGATGGAGGCGTATTTTGCCGATGAGAGGGCGCGTTATGCCTGGTTCTCCATCCCCTACAACCCGGGCCGGACATCGCTCTGGGTACGCAAATCCGGTACCGGTGAGGAGTCGGATCTGGCGAGCTGGCTGGCCCACGGGCATCGCCTCGGTGTGACCAGGGACTACTATTACGGCCCGGAAATCACCAAGGTTCTGCAGCGATACCGCAACCAGGTGAGCGAGGTCAACGATGTGCAAAACTATCGCAAGCTGCTGCTTGGGCGGATAGACGGTTTTCTCGGGGATAGTCTGGCCACGCCCTGGGGTCTGAAGAGAGAGGGGCTGTCGGATGCGGTCGTCCCCCACACCATGGCGATCCATGAGACGCCCACCTTTTTCATGTTGAGCAAGAAGACCCTGTCCGGGGAATTCGTGGAGCGGTTCAACGAGGCGATAGTGGCCGTCGGTGACAGCGGGGAGCAGGAACTCATCTGGCGTCGTTACACCTCCGTCCGCTAGCAAAGTCGCCAGCATTCACGCATCATGGGGACCTGACCGTCGCGCCTGACAGGCCGAAATGAACCGATTTGAGGCAAGCGTGGTAAGAAGCATGGGTAAGAAGTATTGGTTGGCATTGGCGAATCTCATCTGGCTGGGCTGCTGGCCGGCCAGTATGGTTCATGCCAGCACGGAACAGACGGTAGTGGCCAGTCCCAGCATTCAGCATGACTGGTATCAGAACGAGGTGGCCGAGCAGGCTCGTCATGAGCTTGAACAGCAGTTGCAGGAAGCGGTGCTGGCCCAGTTGCATCCGGATTTCTACCGCCTCTGGCAGCAGTTGCAAAAGACCCCGGCGGATCGACGCGGTGCCCTCTACGATGAGGCCTTTGGCAAGCTGGCCCGGTTCCAGCAGGCCTGGCGAGGGATGGATCTGGTCGCGCGCGAACAGATGCAGACCCTCAAGCTGGATCTGAACCGCCCCCTGGCCCATGCCCCCCAGGGAGACAATCTGCTGGAGCAGGTCAGGCAACTCAGGCCACAGGTGGCGGAATACGACGCCGTGCGCGAAGAAGTGCGCAAGCTGCTGGCCATGCCCATGGCCAAGCACTGGCCCACCCTCTCCATGTCGACCCTGCGGGCCGGGGAGAGCTCGACCGAGCTCGGCCAGATCCGCTCCATCCTGAACGAACTGGGGGACAGTGCCCCAACTCACCAGGACAGCCTCTACGATCCCGAGACCGAACAGGCCATCAAGCAGTTCCAGCGCCGCCACGGCCTGACGGCCGACGGCATCATCGGCCGTCAGACCCGCAGCTGGCTCAATACCGGCCCCGAGGTGCGCGCCAGCCTGCTGGTACGCAACCTGTGGCGCCGTGATCTGGTGGATCACCTTGCCGGTCGCTATGTGTTGGTCAACATTCCGGACTACCGCCTGAGCGTGGTGGAGTCTGGCAGCGAGGTCTTCACCAGTCGGGTCATCGTCGGCAAGGAGCAGCGGGCCACCCCCATCCTCGCCAGCGAGATCCGCTCCATCGTGCTGAACCCGGCCTGGCACGTGCCGCGCTCCATCCTGAGCAAGGACATTCTGCCCAAGCTCGGGCGCGATCCTGCCTACCTGGATCGCGAACAGTTCGAGGTGATCGACGGCGAGGGCAATCCGGTGCAGTTCAGCGAAGATGGCTGGCACCATGCGCTGGCCTCCGGTTTCCCTTACCGGTTGCGGCAAAAGCCGGGGGATCACAATGCCCTGGGTCGCTACAAGTTCTATCTGCCCAACAACGATGCCATCTATCTCCATTCCACCCCGCGCAAGGCGCTGTTCGAGCAGGGGGCCCGTGCCTTCAGCTCGGGTTGCATCCGGGTGGAACACGCCGACGATCTGGCAGAGCTGCTGCTGGCGGACTCCCGCTATCAGCCGGACAAGGTGGCCAGTATCCTGAAAGAGACCCAGACCAAGTGGCTGCCCCTGAGCAACCCTATCCCGGTGTTTACCGTCTACTGGAGCAGCTGGATTGATGAAGAGGGACGTCAGCAACTGCGCAACGATATCTACGGATTCGACAGAGTCAGCTATCAAAGCCGCTTGCTGTGATCCTCGCCACAGAGTGAAAAGCCCGGCCCGTGCCGGGCTTTTTCATGGGTGAATGGGGTTTGACAGCGCTTTTTCTGGCAGGTAGTTTCGGCCCTTGTATCAAATTCATTCACCTGTGTGACTTCACCATGAGATGGACGGACAACGGATGCTGGGACAAGAGATAAGCCGACGCCGTCTGCTGCTGGGGGCGGGTTGCCTGATGGGGACCAGCCTGCTGTCGTTCCCTGCGCTGGCGAGCCGCAGCACTTCGGGACGGGAACTGAGTTTCTTCAACCTCAATACCGGCGAGCGGGTACGCGCCAGTTATTGGGAAGATGGCCACTATCTGAGCGACGGGCTGGCGGAGCTCAACCATATTTTCCGTGACTACCGTCGCAACGAAGTGTTCAACATCGACAGAAAGCTGTTCGATCAGCTCTTTCTGCTGCAACACAAGCTGGGACGCCACGGCGAAATCCAGCTCATCTCGGGTTATCGCTCTCCGGCCACCAATCAGCAGAAGCGGCGCAAGAGTCGCGGCGTCGCCAAGCACAGCTACCACACCCTGGGGCAGGCGGTTGACGTGCGCATCCCCGGCGTGCAGCTGGCGCACCTGCGCAAGGCCGCCCTGAACCTCAAGGTGGGCGGTGTGGGTTATTACCCTTCCGACAACTTCGTGCACCTGGACACAGGCCCCGTTCGCAGCTGGTGAGTCGGGATCGTCTCAAAGTTGAGTGCCGATTGTGTCTTTTTGCCGCTGGCATTGAGGGGGACCAAGCTGCTAGGCTCTGGACTCCAGCCAGAGGAGAGAAAGATGAAGCAGATTGTGATCGGGGGGCTCATCGCCCTGTTGTTGACTGGTTGCGGCAAGCTCAACCGCGAGAGCTACGACAAGCTGAAAGTCGGGATGAGCTATGCCGAAGCGAGTGCCATCCTCGGCAAGGCCGAGCGTTGCGACGATGCTCTCGGCACCACGAGCTGTGTCTGGGGAGGGGAAGGCAAGAACATCAAGGTGCGTTTCATCGCCGACAAGGCGACCTTCTTCAGCTCGGAAGGGATCAACTGACCCTTTCCTCTCTTGCCGATGCCCAACAAAAAAGCGCCGTATGGCGCTTTTTTGTTGCTCGTTATCCGTGCGATATGGCCAGGAACTGGCGCGATCAATGGGTGGCGTACTGATAGTTGAAGGTGGGCAGTCCCCACTTGAAGCGTACCGCCAGGAGCCGCAGCACGAAGCCGATGCCGATGGCACCGAAAGCGGCCCAGTCGTTGGGCAGCCCATGGTGCAGCGCAAAGCAGTAGAGCGCGGCGGTGATCAGCGAGACGGCGGCATAGAGCTCGCGCTTGAACACCAGCGGGATGCGCTGGCACAGCAAGTCCCGCAGCACCCCCCCGAACACGCCGGTCACCACGGCCATGATGCAGGCGATGCCGGCCCCGTGGCCCATCTCGAGCGCCCGGGCAGCCCCGAAGATGGAGAAGACCACGAGCCCCAGGGCATCGAGCGCCAGGAACAGCTTGCCAAGGTAGCGCATCAGCGGGGCCGAGATGACCCCGGCCATGGCGGCGCCCGCCACCAGCAGCACGTATTCGGGGTGCTCGACCCAGAGCAGGGGATAGTGGCCCAGCAGCACATCCCGAATGGTACCGCCACCGATGGCCGTCGCCGAGGCGATGATCACGACGCCAAACAGATCCATCCGTCGCCGACCCGCAGCCAGCGCGCCAGTCATCCCTTCGGCCACCAGGCCGAGCAAGAAGAGTGCATGTAACATGAGATATCCCAGGGTGCGAGAAAGGTCCGCATCCTAACAACCCTGCGCTGGGGCGACAAGCTATCTTGGTTATGCATTAGATTAAGTAATGAAAAGGGGGCTTTCGCCCCCTCTTTTGATCATGATGACGCGGTTCAGCGTCCAAGCTGCTCGCTGCGGTATTGGTCCACCCACATGGCGGTGGCGCCACAGATGGCCACCGGCATCACGAAGAGATTCACCACCGGGATGGCGGAGAAGAGGGTCACCAGGGCGCCGAAGCTCAGGCACTTTCCACGACGCTGCTTGAGGGCGTCGCGCATGGTGATGAAGCCGATCTTGTGGTTGTCGAACGGATAATCGACATACTGGATCGCCATCATCCAGGCGCTGAGCAGGAACCAGAGCACGGGTGCCAGGGTCTGGCCCACTACCGGTATCAGGAAGAGGATCAGGCAGCCGATGGCCTTGGGCAGATAGTATTTCAGCTTGGTCCATTCGCGGCCGAAAGTACGGGGCACATCTTTCACCACATCCAGCATGCCGGTGTCATTCATGGCTTCACCGGTGAGGATCTGTTCCACCTTCTCTGCCAGCAGGCCGTTGAAAGGGGCAGCTATCCAGTTGGCCACCGAGCTGAAGATGAAGGAGAAGACCACCAGTATGGTGATGAGGGCGATGGGCCAGAGCAGGTAATCAAGCCAGGAGAGCCAGCTCGGGATCTGCTGGTGCAGCCAGGCGAACAGGCCGTCCAGTTGTAGCAACAGGGCGTAGAAGGCACCGGCAAAGAGCACGAAGTTGACCAGCAGGGGGATCAGCACGAAGGTGCGGATGCCGGGTTGGCGGATGAGTGAGAACCCGCGCAGGAAGTAGTCTGCACCGCTGACCGAATCTTTGACCATGTGGGGTGATTGGCTCATGTGAGCTCCATCAGTGAATGGGGAAAGTGCCAGCATATTACAAACAAGCCTTTGATTTGGTAAAGTCGCCTGCCCGCCTCCTCTTTATTTCGTTACCCACATAGGCCGCCATGCGTCTGAAATTGATCAAACTCGCCGGTTTCAAGTCGTTTGTCGAGCCGACCCGCATCGAACTCAACGCCGACATGACCGCCGTGGTGGGCCCCAATGGCTGCGGCAAATCCAACGTCATCGACGCCGTGCGCTGGGTGCTGGGGGAGAGCTCCGCCCGCCATCTGCGCGGCGAGAACATGACCGACGTCATCTTCAACGGCTCCATCAACCGCAGCGCCCATGGCCGCGCCTCGGTGGAGCTGGTGTTCGACAATCCCCACAACCGGGTACCCGGCGAGTTCGGCCGCTTTACCGAGATCTCGGTGCGCCGCGAAGTGCTGCGCGACGGCTCCAATCACTACCAGATCAACGGCCAGAAATGCCGCCGCAAGGACGTGACCGACCTCTTCCTCGGCACCGGCCTTGGGCCCCGCAGTTACGCCATCATCGAACAGGGCACCGTCAGCCGGCTGGTGGAGTCCCGCCCCGCCGATCTCAAGCTGTTCATGGAAGAGGCCGCCGGGGTCTCCCGCTACAAGGAGCGGCGCCGGGAGACCGAGCAGCGTATCCGCCATACCCAGGAGAACCTGGAACGCCTTGGCGACATCCGTGGCGAACTGGGCTCGCGCCTCGAACATCTCAAGGCCCAGGCCGAAACCGCCGAGCGCTACAAGCAGCTCAAGAGTCGATCACGTGCCGCTCGTGCGGAGCTGATCGGCTCGGAACTGTGGGCGCTGGAGACGCGACTCGGCGAGGCTAAGACCGAACTGGCCCAGACCGAGCAGGCGCTGGCGGCACTCGATGCCAAGCGCACCGCAGACGAGGGGCGTCACGTCACCCTGTCGGTGGCCCGCCAGGAGGCGCAGGCCGAGCAGGCGAGCCGCCAGCAACAGATTTTCCTCGGCGGGCAAGCCATCGCCCGCCTCGAGCAGCAGCAATTGCACCAGAGCGAGCTTGGTCGCGACTGGCAGGCGAGGCGGCAGTCCCTCGGCGAGCGTATCGACGGTCTCAAGGCCCAGCTGGCCGGCCAGCTGGAGCAACTGGGCGACAGCACGTTGCAGGGGGAGGTGGCGTCGGCGCGCCTCGAGCAGTGTGAGCAGTTGCTTACCGACCAGCAGAGCGTGCGGGCGGCAGCGGGCGATCGGCTCGAGCAGGCGCGCCAGCGTCAGCAGCAGTGGCAGCAGCAATTGGGGCAGTTGCAGGGGCGGCTCAACCAGACCCGCGCCGAGGTGAATGGCCTGCAGGAGCTGCAGGCCAAGACCCGGCTTGCCCGCCTCAAGCTGGAAGACGAACAGGCCGGGCCCCTTGGCGGGGAGGGGGAGAACCTGCAACCGGCCCTCGATGCCCTGGCGGCGGAACTCTCGCTCTCCCGCGCCCGCCATGAGGAAGCCGATGTGGCGTGGCAGGCCGGTGTGTCGCGTCATGAAGCACTCAAGGCAGAGCAGGGTCGCCAGCAGGGCCTGCTGCGCGAGCTGGAGGCGCGCCTCGCCACCCTGGATCAGATCCTGGGGGAGCAGATGGCGGGCGCGACCCTGGCGGATCGGTTGCAGGTGCCCCCCGAGTGGGCCCGGGGGCTGGACAAGGTGCTCGGCCGCTGGCTCACCGCAATCCCGGCGGACGAGTGCAACCTGGCGCAACCTGGACTCTGGATTGGCCCGGCCCAGCCAGCCAGGGCCGATACCCTGGCGGCGCAACTGGGGGGCGAGTACATTCCGGCTTTCCTCAATGCCATCTGGCTGGCAGAGAGCAGGGAGGAGGCGCTGTCCCGCCTGCACAGTCTCTCTGCCGGTGAGTCGCTGCTCACTCCCGCCGGCGACTGGTTCGGCCCCAACTGGGCGGATCTGGGGGAGGGCATGGCCCTGGGTACCCTGGCGCTGCTCGGTGAGCGTGAACGGCTGCACACCGAGCTGGCCGCGGGCCGGGAGGCGCTGCACAGACTCGACGAGCAGCTTGTCGCCGCCGATGCAGCGCGGGCCCAGCTGCACAGCGCCCATGAGCTGGCTCAGCGCACCCTGCGCGAGCAGGAGCTGCGGTGGCAGCAACTGCGCGAAGCCTGGAGTCTGCGCGAGGGGCAGCGCCAGGAGCGCTTGCAGCGCCTGGGCCAGCTGGGGGAAGAGCTGGCCCGGCTCGATAAAGAGCAGGCTGAGGAGGCGCAGCGGCTGGCGTCGGCCGGGGAGCGGCTTGAGCAGGATGAAGCGGCCCTTGGCGAGCTGCAGGAGCAGGGGGAGGTACTCGCCGAGGCGCTGCTGCTTGCTCAGGAGCAGGTAAGCGGGGCGGAGCGGGCGCTGGAAGAGGCGCGCCTTCGCCGGGAGCAGCAGCAGGCGGCCTGCCAGCGGTTGCAACTGGAGCAGCAGAACCAGCGCCAGCTCATCACGCTGCGCGAGCAGGAGCTGGCCCGTCTCGGCCTGGAGCTGGCGGAACTCAAGGAGCCAGGGGCTGCTCCGAGTCAGGATCTGTCGCCCCTGCTGGTCGAGCAGCGCAATCTTGAGGCGCAGCAACTGGCCTGTCACCAACGGCTCGCAGAGCTGGAGCGTCAGCTGACCGAGCTGGAGCAGGCCAGAAGCGCCGATCACAAGCAACTGGTGAAAATTCAGGAGAAGCTGGCGACCCTGCGGCTCGAGCGCGAGCGCAACCTGACGCGCAGGCAGGGACTGCACGAGCAGTTCGAAGAGCTGGGCGTGCGCCTGGTGGACCTCGATCAGGCGGTGCTGATTGCCGCTGATCGCGGCAAGCTGCGCCAGGAGATCCAGACGCTGGAGGCGCAGGTGGAGGCGCTTGGCGCCATCAACCTGGCGGCGCTGGAGGAGTACGAAGAGGCGAAAACCCGTTCAAGCTACCTGGAAAATCAGTGCCAGGATCTGGAGCAGGCCCTCGACACCTTGAGCCAAGCCATTAAAAGAATTGATAAAGAAACACAAATACGCTTCCGTGACACTTTCGATAAGGTCAATGAAGATTTAAAATCCCTGTTCCCAAAAGTGTTCGGGGGGGGCAGTGCCTGGCTTGAGCTGACCTCGGATGATCTTTTGGAGGCCGGAGTGAGCATCATGGCAAGACCTCCGGGCAAGAAGAATGCTACCATTGCCCTGCTTTCCGGGGGGGAGAAGGCGCTAACCGCCCTTGCGCTGGTTTTTGCCATCTTCAGACTCAATCCAGCACCATTTTGTCTGCTGGATGAGGTGGATGCACCGCTCGATGAAGTGAACGTCGGTCGCTTCTGTTCTCTTGTCAAAGAGATGTCGAGCACAGTACAGTTCGTTTACATCAGTCATAATAAGGTCTCCATGGAGATGGCCGAGCAGCTGGTTGGCGTCACGATGCAAGAGCCCGGGGTTTCGCGCATAGTGTCGGTCGATATCGGTGAAGCCGTCGCTTTGGCTGAGCAAAACTAGAAAGAGAAGCAGCTAATGCAGGAATTGCGTTACATCTTGGTTGCCCTGGGCGGTATTGCCATCGCGGCATTGCTCATTCACGGGTTGTGGAGCAACAGAAAGAATCGTCAGGCACCGATCAAGGAGAAACCCCTGGGTCGGATGGAGTCCAAGTCCCGTGAGCGTGACAACGACGCCTTCGACAGCGATGGCATCGGTCAGGTGCGTGTGGTGAGCGGTGGCCGTCGTGCCGAGCCCAAACTGCGCAGCGACGAGGCCCGTCAGCACGAACCCCGCCGTGTCGCCCCCGTTCCCGCCTTCGATGATGAAGATGACGACGCCGATCTGCCGCCTCCCGTGGTGCGCAAGCCTGCCGCTCGCCCTGTCCCCCCTCAGCCTGTGTATGAGGAAGAAGAGGACTATGACGAGCCGGTTGCCGCCCCTGTTGAAGAGGCCCCTGCCGCGCCGGTGCGCAAACCTGCCCAGGTGATCCGCCGTACCCCGGTACACCGTTCCCGTCCGCAGCGCGAGCCCATGATGCAGCCGCTGGACGAAGAGCCGCTGGTGGAGCCGGCCTATGCCCAGGCGCCGACCTTCGGTGCACGCGAGCCGGCACCGGTTGCCCAGCAGGCTCCCCGCTACGCCCAGCCGGCTTATGAAGAACCCGCTTACGATGACGAGCCAGCCTATGAAGAGCCGGTTCACGCAGCCGAGCCAGAACCCGCTCCGGCCCCGGTCGAGAAGATCTGGCAGGATGTCTATGTCATCAACCTGATGGCCCGTCCCGGCCACGATCTGCAAGGTGCGACTCTGCTCTCTTCCCTGCTGGCGCTGGGCTTCAAGTTTGGCGAGATGGACATCTTCCACCGTCACGAAGATCTGGGCGGCAAGGGGGAGGTGCTCTTCTCCATGATCAACATGGTCAAGCCGGGTACCTTCAACCCCTATCGCATGGAGCAGTTCAGCACCCCGGGTGTGTCCCTCTTCATGCAACTGCCCCTTCGCAGCAATGCCGCCTTCGCCTTCGAGCACATGTTGCAGGCCGCGGATCAGCTCGCGAGCGATCTCGATGCCATGCTGACCGACGCCTCGCGCAGTCCCCTCAGCGACGACGACATCGCCCGCTACCGTCACGAGCTGGCGGCCTACGAGGCCAGCCGCGACTGATGCGCCATGGGGCTTGAACAATGAAAAGTGCGGTACCCCGGTGCCGCATTTTTGTTTCTGCCCCAGACTGAATGTTCCATCACACTTCGAGACTTTTTCATGAGCGATATCCTCTCCCGCCACCGTCAACTGTGTGAGCTGCTGACCGAGTACGGCCATCAGTACTATGTGCTGGACAACCCCACGGTGCCGGACGCCGAATACGATCGCCTGATGCGCGAGCTGATTGCGCTGGAGGCCGAGCATCCCGAGCTGAAAACCCCGGCCTCGCCGAGCGTGCGGGTGGGAGGCCAGCCGCTGACCGCCTTCAAGCAGGTACGCCACGAGATCCCCATGCTGAGTCTGGACAACGTCTTCAGCAGCGAGGAGTTGCAGGCGTTCGAGCAACGCATTAGTGATCGCCTCAAGCGGGAGGTGAATTTCACCTTCTGTTGCGAACCCAAGCTCGACGGTCTGGCGGTGAGCCTGCTCTACGTGGCTGGCCAGCTGGTACAGGCCGCCACTCGCGGGGACGGCACCACGGGGGAGGAGATCACGGAGAACGTGCGCACCATCAAGGCCATTCCCCTGACCCTGCGCGGCCAGGGGTGGCCTGCGCGGCTGGAGGTGCGTGGGGAGGTCTTCATGCCCAAGGCGGGGTTCGAGGCGATGAACCGCGATGCGCTGGCGGCGGGGGAGAAGGTGTTCGTCAACCCGCGCAACGCCGCTGCCGGCAGCCTACGCCAGCTCGATTCACGCATCACCGCCAGCCGCCCCCTCAGCTTCTATGCCTACGGCGTGGGAGTCGGTGGCGACGAGCTGGGGGAGTCCCACTTCGGTCGCCTCAATCAGCTCAAGGCCTGGGGTCTGCCGCTCAGCCCGGAAGTGAAGCTCAAGGAGGGGGCCGCCGGTTGCCAGGCGTTCCACGACGACATCCTGGCCCGCCGTGGGGATCTCCCTTACGAGATCGATGGCGTGGTCTACAAGGTCGACGACATCGCGCTGCAACAGGAGCTCGGCTTCGTGGCGCGGGCCCCGCGCTGGGCCACCGCCCACAAGTTCCCGGCAGAAGAGGAGATGACGGCGCTTGAGAACGTCGAGTTCCAGGTGGGCCGCACCGGCGCCGTGACCCCGGTGGCCAAGCTCAAACCCGTGTTCGTCGGCGGCGTCACCGTCTCCAATGCCACCCTGCACAATGCCGACGAGATTGAACGGCTCGGCGTGATGATCGGCGACACCGTGATCGTGCGCCGGGCGGGGGACGTGATCCCGCAGATAGTGGCCGTGGTGGAGGCCCAGCGCCCCGCGGATGCCCGCGCGATCCTCTTCCCCACCCAGTGCCCGGTGTGCGGCTCGGCGGTGGAGCGGCTGGAGGGGGAGGCGGTGACCCGCTGCTCCGGTGGCCTGTTCTGCGAGGCCCAGCGCAAGGAGGCGATCAAGCATTTCGCCGCCCGCCGCGCCATGGACGTGGACGGTCTGGGTGACAAGATAGTGGAGCAGCTGGTGGACAAGGGGCTGGTGAAGACCCCGGCGGATCTGTTCAGCCTCAACGCCATCCAGTTGGCCGGCCTCGAGCGGATGGGGCAAAAATCCGCCCTCAATCTGGTGGCGGCCATCGATGCGGCCCGCAGCACCACCCTGCCGCGCTTCCTGTTTGCCCTGGGCATTCGCGAGGTGGGGGAGGCGACGGCGCTGAATCTGGCAAACCACTTCCTCACCCTGGAGGCCCTGCGCGCGGCGACCGTGGAGCAGTTGCTCGAGGTGGCCGACGTGGGGGACATAGTGGCCAAGCACGTCTACTACTTCCTGCGCCAGCCCCACAACATCGAGGTGCTGGATGCCCTGCTGGCCGCCGGCATCCACTGGCCGCCCATCGAGAAGAAGGAGGCGGCCGATCAGCCTTTCGCCGGCAAGACCTTCGTGCTGACCGGCACCCTCACCACCTTGTCGCGCAACGACGCCAAGGCGGCGCTGCAGGCGCTGGGGGCCAAGGTGGCAGGCTCGGTGTCCGCCAAGACCGACGTGCTGGTGGCAGGTGAAGCCGCTGGCTCCAAGCTTGCCAAGGCCCAGGAGCTGGGGATCACCATCTGGACCGAAGCCGAGTTGCAGGCGGCCATTCAGCCCTGAGAATGCACGTTTGAGCAGACAAACCCGGCCCACTGGCCGGGTTTGTCGTTGGTGGGCTCACTCGATGTAGCTCACCTTGTCCTGCCAGGCATCGGGAGCCGTCAGGTGCCAGCGTGCCAGTTCGCTCTTGCTGAACAGGTATTCCCCGCGGGATGCGGCGCGGGGGGAGAGGGCGCCGGGCGCCGTGCCCGAGAGGATGGCATTGGCCAGTTCGGCGGCTCTCTCTCCCTGGCTGTGGCCATCGAGCACCAGACCGCCGATGGCGGCTCCCCTGCCCACCGCAAAGGCCCAGAAACAGAACAGTGGCACCGTGCTGTTGGCGCTGGTCCATGCCAGCACCTGTTGCTCGCTCACATGCTGGCCCTGCGCGTCGATGAGGGTGTGATAGAGGCCGAGGAAGAGAGCCTGATAGCCGTTCTGCTGGCTGGTGAGCACCGCCTCCTGCCAGCGCCGGTAGTCGGTGAATTGCCGGCTGCTCACCCGGGTCTGGCCGACCCGCAGCTCGCTGCGGGCCTTGAACTCGTCCTCGACGGCGGTGTGCGACACCTCGCTCTCGTCAAACAGCACCAGCGCCTTGCTGATGCCGCCCATCAGCTAGCTCATCTCGCTGATGTTGCGCTTGAGCAGGGGGCGCTCCAGCACGCCGGTGATCAGGGGGTGGCCGACCAGCCCCTTGGGGCGCGGGTTCTCGTTCATGCCGAGAAACACCACAGGGGTGCCCAGGGCGGCGATGGGACGGGCGAGGGCGCTGATGGCGTTGTCATCGCCGAGCACTACCAGCGCCGGCTTGCGCGCCTGATAGGCCGCCATTCCCTGGCTGACGAGCCGCTCTGGATCCTGATGGGGTTGACGCTTGGTATCCAGATAGAGGTGGCTGATGTGGTGCTCCCCCTTGAGGTATTGCTGCAGGCCGGCGCTGTAGCTCTGATCCCACAGATTGGTCTGGTGGTAGCTGCTGATCACCAGGATCTCGGCGGCCAGCAGCTGGAGCGGGAAAAGGGCCAACAGGGGCAACACCTTGGTCACGTTCATCTTCCATGGGCAGAACACTACACCCATTATGTGCGTTCCGGCTGCTGGTTGCCTCGGTCAATTGTTGTCAGATGGTGCTATCCTCCCCTGCGGCCTGCCATCGGGCGCCAGCCCGCCCCCCGTCTGGGATGCACAGAGATAGCCTCTTTGGGCGCTGGTTGTGAACTGCCCCACTCCTTCCAAAACCTGTTCTGGATCAAGAAACAGGGTACCGCTTTGGTGCCTAATAGACCCCACATATAGGGGTAAGCATAAAAAAAACACCCATATATAGTGTCATAAAGCTGTGCATAAGTGGTCGCCCTCTCAGTGTCAGCCCAGGTGTTTCAAGCCTTGGCTGACCTTGTTTGCGCCGGGGACGGGCGTGGAGAAGGGGACTCAACGAGGGTGAGCCGAGGGTGGCCACCAGGTCTTTCAATACGGGGAAAATCGATGAAACCGGTAGTGATCAAACGCGATGGATGTCGTGCACCATTCAATGGCCAACTGATCCGCGATGCGGTCAGCCGAGCGGCGGCAGCGGTCAATCAGGCCAGTCCGGCGCTGGCAGAGCGCATTGCCGCCGCTGTCAGCCAGGAGCTGGAGGGGCGAGGGGAGGTAGACATCCACGAGATCCAGAACCGGGTCGAGAACCACCTGATGGCCTCCGACGACAAGGCCATCGCCCGTGCCTACATCGAATACCGTCACGACCGGGATCAGGCCCGCGAGGCCAGGGGTCGTCTGGCCCAGGAGATCCGCGGCCTGGTGGAGCAGACCAACGCGGCCCTGCTCAACGAGAACGCCAACAAGGACTCCAAGGTGATCCCGACCCAGCGTGACCTGCTGGCGGGCATCGTCGCCAAGCATTACGCCATCAGTCACATGCTGCCCCGTGACGTGGTGCAGGCCCACGAGAGCGGCGACCTGCACTTCCACGATCTTGACTACTCCCCCTTCTTCCCGATGTTCAACTGCATGCTGATCGATCTGCAGGGGATGCTGACCCACGGCTTCAAGATGGGCAACGCGGAGATAGACACTCCCAAATCCATCAGCACCGCCACTGCGGTGACCGCCCAGATCATCGCCCAGGTGGCGAGCCATATCTATGGCGGCACCACCATCAACCGCATCGACGAAGTGCTGGCACCCTATGTGGCCATCAGCTGGCACAAGCACCGGGAGGTGGCCGAGGAGTGGGGGATCAGGGACGTGGATGCCTATGCCATGGCCCGCACCGAGAAGGAGTGCCACGACGCCTTCCAGTCCCTCGAATACGAGGTCAATACCCTGCACACCGCCAACGGTCAGACGCCGTTTGTCACCTTCGGCTTTGGCCTGGGGGACAGTTGGGAATCGCGCCTCATCCAGCGCGCCATCCTTGGCAACCGCATCGCCGGCCTTGGCAAGAACAGGAAGACCGCCGTCTTCCCGAAACTGGTGTTCGCCATCAAGGATGGCCTGAACCACAAGCAGGGGGATCCCAACTACGACATCAAGCAGCTGGCGCTGGAGTGCGCCTCCAAGCGGATGTACCCGGACATCCTCAACCACGACCAGGTGGTCAAGGTCACCGGCTCCTTCAAGACCCCCATGGGGTGCCGTTCCTTCCTCGGTGCCTACGAGGAGAATGGCGAGCTGGTCCACGAAGGGCGCAACAACTTAGGTGTCGTGAGCCTCAACCTGCCGCGCATTGCCCTGAAATCCCGCGATGAAGCGGACTTCTGGGACAAGCTGGATGCCGCCCTGCGGGTGGCCAAGACAGCGCTCATGTACCGCATCAAGCGCCTGGACGGGGTCAAGGCCCGGGTCGCCCCCATCCTCTACATGGAGGGGGCCTGCGGGGTGCGCCTCAAGGCCGATGACAACATCAGCGAGATCTTCAAACATGGCCGCGCCTCCATTTCGCTGGGTTACATCGGGGTACACGAGACCATCAACGCCCTCTATGGCACAGACGTCCACCTGTTCGACAGCGAGACCCTGCGCCAGAAGGCCATCGCCATCATCGCGCGGCTCAAGGCGGCCACCGACGAGTGGAAGGAGGAGACCGGCTACGGCTTCAGTCTCTACTCCACCCCGAGCGAGAACCTCTGCACCCGTTTCTGCCGCATCGACGCCAAGGAGTTTGGCGTGGTGGCCGGGGTGACCGACAAGGGCTACTACACCAACAGCTTCCACCTGGACGTGGAGAAGCAGGTGAACCCCTACGACAAGCTGGACTTCGAGGCGCCCTATCCGCCCATCGCCAGCGGCGGCTTCATCTGCTACGGCGAGTACCCCAACATCCAGCACAACCTGGAGGCGCTGGAGAATGTCTGGGACTACAGCTATGACAAGGTGCCCTACTACGGCACCAACACCCCCATCGACGAGTGCTACGACTGCGGCTTCACCGGCGAGTTCGAGTGCACCTCCAAGGGCTTCACCTGCCCGCGCTGCGGCAACCACGACCCGGCCAAGGTGTCGGTGACCCGCCGGGTGTGCGGCTATCTCGGCAGCCCGGATGCGCGCCCCTTCAACGCGGGCAAGCAGGAAGAGGTGAAGCGCCGCGTCAAGCATATGTAAGCGGGCAGACCCCACCCCAGCCCTCCCCTTGGCAGGGGAGGGGGCAAAGAAGCTCCTCCCCCTTTCGAAGGGGGAGGTTGGGAGGGGGTTGGCCGTTAACCCGGAGAACTCGAATGCACTACCACCAGTACTACCCGGTCGATGTGATCAACGGCCCCGGCACCCGCGCCACCCTGTTCGTGTCGGGTTGCGAGCACCAGTGCCCCGGTTGCTACAACCAGAGCACCTGGCGGCTCGATGGGGGCAAGCCGTTCGATGAGGCGATGAGCGATCGCATCATTCACGATCTCAACGACAGCCGCATCAAGCGGCGCGGACTGTCGCTCTCCGGCGGCGATCCGCTCCACCCCGCCAACGTGCCGCATGTGCTGGCGCTGGTGAAGCGGGTGCGGGCCGAGTGCCCCGGCAAGGACATCTGGTGCTGGACCGGTTATCTGCTGGCCGATCTCAGCCCGGCCCAGCGGGAGCTGGTGGCCTTGCTGGACGTGCTGGTGGATGGCAGGTTCGAGAAGGCCCTGGCGGATCCCGGTCTGCTCTGGCGTGGCAGCCGCAATCAGATGGTTCACGACCTCAACGCCTGGCGGAAAGGAGGAGAGCGGATCCCCTGTCTGGTTTGCAGTTGAGGCTTTGGGTGTTTATGGTTAGGCCAACCCCAAGCGCTGTTTACACGAGGAATCCCGATGAACAATCTGCTCAAGATCCTGCTGGCCATCTTTCTCCCCCCGGTCTGCGCCTTTATCCAGGTAGGCTTCAGCCTCCATTTCCTCATCAACATAGTGCTGACCCTGCTGGGCGGTCTGCCCGGCATGGTCCATGCCCTCTGGCTGGTGGTAAGCGACAAGCGCGCCTGAGTCGTGAGAGATCACAAGGCCAGCCCTCCGGGGTTGGCTTTTTTTTGCCTGCCAGATGGGGGCTTCCAGGATGAGCCCCTTTGCCTGACACTGGCGCGTCGCTCATGGAGTCGAGCGATACAACGAAGAGGGAATGTCGAGTGCGAGTGAAAGGGTTGTTGCTGTGGGCCGCCCTGGCCCTGCTCGGGGGCTGTGCCAGCCCCACCGCCAAGCTGAATCAGCCTCCGGTGGATGTCACCTGGGAAACGCTGCCCGAATACTGGGTGCTGGTGGGGGATGCCATCAGGTTTAACCCGGTCGGGGGGCTGCCGGCGAAGAGGCCGGTCAAGGGGTATGTGACCCTTCGCTACCTCATCGATTCCAATGGCACGCTGTTCAGCCCAGAGGTACTGGAGTCCCAGCCCCCCGGCGTGCTGGATCTCATCGCCATCTCCGGGCTGGCGCAGCTGCGCTACCGGCCATCGGAGCAGAATCAGCAAGCCATTCCGGCTCGGGTTGTGGCCCGATTCGAAGTGGAAGTGAAATGACAAACACCCCGGCCAGGCCGCAATGCTGTTCACTTAAGAGAATTTGAGTTCCAGTCCACGTAGTATCAGGACAAAAAATCGAGGGAGGCATGATGCCTCCCTCTTTCTATTGCAAGCCCCGCTGGATAAAGGCTGGAGGAAGATCGACTGGACACAGCCTTGCCCCCTCAACTCAAATCTAATTTATGAATAATCAGTCAAAAAAGTGCTTATCTGAACAGCATTGCGGCCAGGCCGGGGTGTTTCGTGTGGGCGGTGTGCCATGACGGCGCGGATCACTGCTCCTTGCAGTCGTTGTAGCGGCTCTGCCACTCCCCGGCGTCATCACGCATCTCGACGAACCCCTCCTTGCCCTTGTTCCACCAGACCACCTCGTGATCGTCGGTATAGCGGGCGCCGGAGGCGGAAACCGCCTGAGGCAGGGTGTAATCCTTGCCATCGGGGAGGGAGAGCTTGACGAAGTTCAGGCTCTCGTCCGAGAGGGAGAAGTAGCGAACCTGCACTTTCTGGTTCTGTTCACACAGATAGGTGACGGGATCGCCGCCGGTCACTCCCAGCTTGCCGCTGCCCAGATCGCAGCCGCCGAGCAGGGTGATGGCGCCCGCCCCCAGTAGAAAGAGCTTGGCGTGTTTCATGTTTGATCCTCACAACGGTGTCATATGGCCTTGAGCCTAACAGGATGAGGCACAACTGCAACCTCATGGCAGGAGCCCTGCGTCGGGATGCGTCCGTCTCCCTCTGGTCCGTGGGGCAGGCAAAAAAACGCCCCGGCAGGCAAGCGGGGCGAAAGGGAGCCGTCCAATGGCTGCAGAAAAGGGTCAGTGGCCGAACCGTGTCGCCTCGAAGCGATTGAGCAGCCGGTGGATGAGGTAGCAGGCGAGCAGGGTGACCACGATGGTAAAGAGGATGCTGCTCACCCGATAGAGGGCGCTGAACACCAGGTCGTTGCCCGGGGTCAGGTACTGGCCGAACAGGATGCCGAGGGTGGTGAGGGCACCGAAGCCGACTCCGGACCCGCTCGCCTCCTTCACATGGGCATAGCTGAACAGCATGGCGCCGAGCCAGAGCACCGGGGTCACCAGCAGCAGCAAGCCGGACCAGTCATAGAGCACCAGCTGCCCCAGGATGCCGAAACTCACCCCCAGCAGGGTGCCCATGGCCCGCTTGCGGGCATAGTCCAGGGCGCCGTTCCAGTGCATGGGGAAGAGCAGCAGCAGGGTGGTGGCCTGGGCGGACATGGAGTCGCGCAGATCGAAGATCTGGAACACCAGGAACGAGAGGGTCGCGATGGACGCCCCCAGCAGGGCTTCGTGGCGCATCCGGTGCGGCGCCTTGGGGGAGGGGGCCGGCCTGGGGCGCTCCTCCACGTCCGGAATGAGGGCCGTCATCAGATAGGCGATGAGCACCGACAGGACGCTGGCCCAGAGGTTGCTGAAGATGAGGTCGTTCAGATCAATCCCGGGGTAGCTGGCAAAGTGCAGCATGATGCTGAGGCTGAGCACCCCGTTGGCACCGAACAGGAACAGGCTGCCCCGGGACATGGCGGCGAAACGGTAGAGGAAGAGCAAAAAGACCAGGGGGGTCATGAGCCCCGGGTGGCCGCCGAACAGGCCGCCGAGCAGCCCCACTTCCAGACCGCACATGGCGGCGGAGGCGATGAGCTGGCGGGCGGCGTGACCGTTCATCACCGGCACCAGGCCGAGCAGCAGCACCGGGGTGACGGTGAAGAAGACCCCGTTGCTCCAGCCGAAGATCTTGCACAGCACAAACCCCAGGGTACAGCCAAAGGCGATGCGCAGACACTGGCGCAGTTCGTTGGGGGTGAGGGGTCTGTGCCACAGGTTCATGGTCGTCATCTCAATAGATGTAGTGCAGCAGGCTGAGCAGACGGATCTGGCCGCGGGCCAGCAGCCCGGTCAGGGCGTTGTCCGGCAGCAGCTGCACCGTGGCGCGGGCCCCGGCCGGCAGGTGGGCGGGCAGTTGCTCCAGGGTCAGGTGCAGGCGCAGGCGCTGGGCATCCCGTACCCAGCGATCGGACTCGACAGGGTTCGCAAGCTGGCCGTTGGCGTCAAACTGGCCGGCGCTGACCCCGGCATCCAGGCTGGCGACGCGGGCAGGATAGAGGCGACCGGGCTCGCCGTCGAAGGCGACGAGGGCCTGACTGCCGGCGCTGACGTGGCGCAGGCTCTTCTCGCGAAAATCGGCGATCACGTCCACCTGCTCGGAGACCAGGGCCAGCAGAGGGGAACCCGCATTGGCCACGCTGCCAGGCTTGAGCTGCAAGTTGGTGATGATGCCGTCCTGGCTCGCATGAACCCGGCTGTAGGCGAGGTTGAGCTCGGCCTGGGCGAGGCGGTTGCGGGCCTGGCGCAGCAGCAGGTTGTCTTCCCCTGGCAAGCCGCGGTTGACGCGGGCCTGCTCTACCCGGGCCTGGCTGCCGAGCAGGTTGGCACGGGCGGTACGGGCGGCGCTGTCGGCGTCATCTTTCTGCTGTTCAGAGACCATGTGACGGCGGTAGAGGGCGTCGATGCGCGCCGCTTCCCGCTGTTTCTGGTCGGCCTGGGTGCGCAGCGAGCTGTACTCCGCCTCGTAGGCGGTCAGGGTCGCGTCCAGCTGGCGGTTCTGCTGCCTGGCCTGATCCAGGGCGAGCCTGGCCTGATCCACGGCGAGCTGGAAGGGTTCCGGGTCGAGGGCGAACAGCAGATCCCCCTGCTTGACGTGCTGGTTGTTGGCGACGGCGACTTCGACCACCTTGCCGCTGACCTGGGGGGCCATCCGGGTGACGACCCGGGTGGCCATGGCCTGGGGGGTCAGGGGCATCTTGATGTCGGCCAGCAGAAAGTAGCCAAACACCAGGACGAAGCAGATGATGGCCCACTTTATCCAGCGCTTGAATTGTTGATCCGGTGTCATCTTATTCTCTCTCTTCGTGCTGTGCGGCTATCTTGCCGAGGGCGTTGGCGGAGATGCGGTGCACAATGTCTTCAAACTGGGCCAGCTCCTGCTGGCTGATGCCGGTGAGCAGCTCCCGGCGCACGGCGATGATGCGGCCCTCGATCTGATCGAGCAGCGCCTTGCCCGCCGGGGTCAGGGTGACGATGCGGGCCCGCTTGTCCTGGCTGCAGCAATGGCGCTCGATCAGCCCCTGCTCCTCGAGCTGACCCAGGGTCCGCATCAGGGAGGGGAGCTCTATCTCCAGGGCCTCGGCCAGGGTCTTCTGGCTGAGGTGGCCGCCGAGGCGGCTGAGTTTCCACAGGGCGGTCCAGCGGGGATGGGTGAGCCCTAGAGGTGCCAGCTCGAGATCGGCCACGGTGCGCCAGAGCCGGTGCAATCGCCCCAGCTGCTCGGCGAGGGAGAGTTCTCGCAACATCTCCAGATCCTTTTTCATGACGGGCACCTCAATTACTTAGCTTGCGAAGCATTATATTTATTTCGCAGGCTAAGTAAATAGTGTGATACAGCTCACGTTCAGGTTTTTTGCCCGGGCCGTGGTGTTTAAGTTTTTATATGGCTTTGCGGGCCAGCTAACCGACAACGGCCGGGGGAGGCGCTAGAGTGGCCACCTTTGAGGTGCGCCAGGCTGGCCACTGACCCGGCCGGGGGACACCCTCACCCTGGGCTTTCCTGTCCGCTGCAAGGTTGAACGATGAAACTGCGCCACCAGCTAGTCACCCTCTCGCTTGGCTTGTCACTGCTGCTGATCCTGATCCTGGGCTGTCTGCTCGCCCTCTTCATGCGCCACCTGCTGGAGAACAACCTGAAGGAGAAGGGGAGCGATCTGGCCCGGGTGCTGGCGGCGGACAGCCGGGTGGTCCGGGCCCTGGAGAAGGGGAGCGATCCCGGGCTGCGGGATTATGTGCAGGGGATCTGCAGCCGCACCGACGCCGCCTACATGGTGGTGACCGACGAACATGCCAGGCGCCTGAGCCACCCCTCGCCCGAGCTGGTGGGCCAGACCTTCCGGGGGGAGGACATCTGGCCTGCACTCCAGTCGCGCGAGAGCTACTGCTCCCGGGACGTGGGCACCCTGGGTCCCGCCATCCGCTGCTTCGCTCCCGTAGTGGGGCCCGATGGCCAGGCCATCGGTGCAGTGGCGGTGGGTTATCTGATGCGCACCGTGGAGGGCACCTATCAGGAGCGGATCGCCCTGCTGGTCGGCGCCATCGCAGCGGTGCTGGGGTGCGGCCTGCTGCTGGCGCTCTGGGTGCAGCACCTGCTGCGCCGCACCCTGCTGGATCTGGAGCCGGAGACCATCGCCAATCGCTTCGCCCAGCAGGATCTGGTGCTGGAGGGGATCTCGGAGGGGATAGTGGCCCTGGACAACCAGCACAGGATCACCATGCTCAACAGCGCCGCCTTCTATCAGTTGCGACTGCCCGGCACCGGGCGCCACGCCCTGCTGGGCCGCTCCCTGGCGGAGCTGGCCCCCGGCCTCGTGCCCACGTTGCAGCAAGGGGGGGCGGTCAGGTTCACCGTGCAGGGGGATGACTTCGTCGGCCACTGGCAGGAGCTCAGCGGTCGCGAGCCGGGGCGCATGCTCATCTTCAGCCGGCCAGACGGCACCGGCAGCCTGGGCATGCAGGTGACCCACCTGCGCCAGTACGGCGAGATGCTGCGCATCCAGACCCATGAATTCGCCAACAAGCTCAGCAGCCTCTCCGGTCTGCTCCAGCTCGGCCACGTGGATCAGGCGGTAGACCTCATCCAGCAGGAGAACGAAGCCTGCCAGAACATGTTGCAGGATCTGCTGCGGGTCATCGAGAACAAGCCGGTGGCCGGGCTCATCCTCGGCAAGTTCAGCCGGGCGCGGGAGCTGGGGGTGGAGCTGGTGCTGGATGCGGGGTCGGCCCTCGGGGAGTATCCGGCCGAGGTGTCGGCGGATCTCATCACCTGCATCGGCAACCTGCTGGACAACGGCATTCGCGCCGCCTGGGGGAACCGCGAGCACGCCGCGCCCAGGGTGCTGCTCTCCCTCGATGATCTGGGGCGGCGGCTGGTGATCGAGGTGGAGGACAGTGGCGAGGGGGTGGACGAGGCGCTGGCGGATCACCTGTTCGACTACGGTGTCAGCCGCCAGACCGGGGATCACGGGGTCGGCCTCTTCCTGGTCAAGAAGACGGTGGCCAGGCGGGGGGGCGTGATAGAATGGCGTCGCACCGCCGAGCAGACGACCCTGTTTGGTATCTATTTGAATAAAAACCAATTGGTGTAAGTCATGAAGCCAATTTTCACGCTGATTATCGAGGATGACGAGCGGATAGGCGCCATGTTGGGGGAGCTGGTCTCCTCCACGGCCGGGTTCTCCCTGATGGGGCGGGCCGGCACCCTGGCCGAGGCGGATCGCCTGATGGCGGGGAGCGAGCCCCGCTTGCTGATGGTCGACATCTCCCTGCCCGATGGCTCGGGCCTGGAGTGGGTGAGCCGGCTGCGCAGCTACAACCGGGAGGTGATGGTGATGATGGTGACCGCCTCCTGCGACGTGGAGACCATACAGCAGGCCCTCAACCTGGGCGTGCAGGACTACGTCATCAAGCCGCTGCGGCTGTTTCGCATCCAGCAGAGCCTGGAGGAGATCCTGGTCCTGCATCGCCGCCTGTGCGAGCCGGGGGAGCTGGCCCAGAGCGACCTGGACCGCCTGATGGGCAAGGCGCGCAACCAGGGTCGGGAGGCGCGGGAGACCCCCAAGGGGATCGACGCCATCACCCTGCGACAGGTGCTGGATCTGCTGGCGGGGGAGCCGGACAACACCTTCTCCACCGACACCGTGGCCCTGCGCCTCTCCCTGAGTCGCACCACGGCCCGCCGCTACCTGGAGTTTCTGGAGTCAGAAGATCGGCTGGACGTGGAGCTCAACTACGGCCAGCGTGGCCGCCCGGAGCGGCGCTACCACTGGCGCCGGGAGTCGTGACCCCGCCGCGGGCACAACGCCGAAGAGGCCGCGCACACCATGCTGCGCAGGCCGCGCAGATAAAAGGGAGCCTTTGAGCTCCCTTTTGTTTTGCCCCGATGCGACCCGGCCCTTCTATCTGGGATCGCCCGAGAAGGGGTGCAGGGCGGTGCGGGCGCGCTCGAACAGGGCGATGAGATGATCCGCCACGGCTCTCACCCGCCGGGAGTGGGCGAGATCGCTGTGGAGCACCAGCCAGATGGGCTGATCCACTCCGAGCTCCGGCAGCAGGCAGACCAGATCCGTCTGGCGGGCCAGGTAGTGGGGCAGCACCGCGAGCCCCAGACCGGCCTGGGCGGCGGCGAGCTGGGCCGCCAGGGTGCTGGTCTCCACCCGGCAGGGGCGGCCGCGCAGCATGCGGGTCATCCATCTGGCGGCGGGCAGGTGGCTCTGGGTTTCGTTCCATCCGATGAAGTCATCCTGATCGAAGCTGGCGGCATCCAGCCCGGGGCTGCGGGCATCCAGGTAGGCGCCGGTCCCGTAGAGGCCAAAGCCCAGGGTGCCCAGGCGCCGCAGGGTGAGGTGGCCGGCATCGGGCTTGACCATGCGCACCGCGAGATCGGCATCGCGCCGGTGCAGGTTCACCGTCTGCACCCCGGTGACCAGCTCCACCCTCAGCTCGGGGTGCTGGGCAAAGAGCGTCGGCAGGGAGGGGATGATGAGGGGATTGGCCAGGTTCTCGGCAGTGGCGAGGCGCACGGTGCCGGCCACCTGTCCCTGCAACTGCCCCGCCTCGCCAAAGGCCAGTCCCGCATGTTCCAGCGCCTCGGCTCGCTCAAGCAGGGCCTCCCCGTCGTCGGTCAGGCGATAGCCCTGCTGGTGGCGGCTGAACAGGGGGAGGCCGAGGGCCGCCTCCAGCCTGTCCAGGCGCCGGGAGACGGTGGCCACCCCCATGCGAAGGGCGTGGGCGGCACCGCTCAGGGTGCCGCTGCGGGCGATGGCCAGGAAGACGCGGGCGTCGTCCCAGAGCAGGGGATCGTGCATAGTGTTTCCATAATCGGAAAATGGGTTGCCAGTTATCTCTATATCTCATTAATTTTCGGAAGACCATACTCCCCTGCAACTTGTCAGGGAGAAAATGCGATGCAACGACGAACACTGGGAGCCAACCTGCAGGTCTCTGCCCTGGTGCTGGGCTGCATGGGGATGAGCGAATTCTACGGGCCGCGGGACGATGAGATGTCCTTGCGAGTGCTGGCGGAGGCGGTGGAGCGGGGCATCGACCTGCTCGACACCGCCGACATGTACGGCCCCCACCACAACGAGGCGCTGATCGGGCGTTTTCTCGCGACCCGGCGGGGGCAGGTGAAGGTCGCCACCAAGTTTGGCATCGTGCGCCAGCACGGGGAGTACAGGCGTACCCTCGACAACAGCGCCCGCTATGCGCGCCAGAGCTGCGAGGGCTCCCTGCGCCGCCTCGGCATCGAGCAGATCGATCTCTACTATGTGCACCGCCTCGATCCGGCCCATCCCGTCGATGAGACCATGGCCGGGCTGGCGCAGCTGGTACAGGAGGGCAAGATAGCCCGCATCGGTCTGTGCGAGGTGAGCGAGGCCACCCTGAGGCGCGCCCATGCCGTGCACCCGGTGGCGGCGGTGCAGACCGAATACTCCCTCTGGACCCGGGAGGTGGAGGCGGCGGTGCTGCCCGTCTGCCGGGAGCTGGGGATTGGTCTGGTGGCCTACTCCCCCCTGGGGCGCGGGTTTCTGACCGGGCGTTACCAGCAGGAGGCGGTGTTCGAGGAAGGGGATTTTCGGGCCAGTCTGCCGCGCTTTCAGGGGGAGAACCTCGCCACCAACCGCACCCTGGTGCAGGCGGTCATGGCCCTGACCCGGCAGAAGGGGTGCACGGCGGCGCAGATAGCCCTGGCCTGGCTGCTGGCGCAATGGGAGGGGATAGTGCCCATCCCCGGCACCCGGCGCCTGACCCACCTTGAGGATAACCTCGGCGCCCTCTCGGTGCGCCTCTCCCCAGCGGAGCTCGGGGCCCTGGGCCAGGCCATCCGGACCCTGCCGGTGGCGGGGGAGCGCTATACTGCCGAGGGGATGAAGGGGGTGAACGCATGAGCGGCTCGCACACGGATCGCCATGAACGGGCGTTCGCGCTGCTGGCCCGGCTCGATCCCCAGGCACCCACGCGAGTCGCCGCCAGCCTGGATGCCCTGCCACCGGAACTTGCCGAGCTGGTGCTGGGGTTTGCCTTTGCCGATGTGCTCGCCCGTCCCGGCATCGATCTCTGCACCCGCGAGATACTCACGGTGGCGACCCTGATGGGAATGGGCACGGCGCCCGGACAGCTCGAGTTCCATATCCGGGCCGCCCTCAATGTGGGGGTCAGCCGGGAGACCATCATCGAGATCCTGCTCCAGGTCGCCGTCTATGCCGGAGTGCCCGCCTGCATGAATGGCATCCGTGCGGCCCGCAGCGCCTTCGCCGCCCATGACAAGGGGCGGGGGGGCAGGGATTAAGGTGGAGACGTCACCCTGGCGAAAAGGTCAGGTGTGCCCTGACGAGGGCAGCAAGAAGGGAGCCGAGGCTCCCTTCTTTCATGGTGCTGGCCGGCTCAAGCCCCTTCTGGCAGAGGACGGCGTACCCTCGGCTTGAGCTGGGAGAGCATGACCCCGGTCAGGATGAGGCCGCCCCCCAGCAGGTGATAGCCGTGAATGGGCTCCCCCAGGGTGATGACGGCGATGAGGGCCGTGCACAGGGGCATCAGGTTCATGAAGACCGAGGTGCGCTCCGCCCCCAGGGTGGCGAGGCCGCGCATCCAGCAGTAGGCGGCGAAGATGGAGGAGGCGAGGCTGGCGAACAGCACCATGCTCCAGCCCTGGGCGGGAATGGCCAGGGAGTCGGCAGAGAGGGCCACCGGGATGAGCAGCAGCACCGCCAGCAGGATCTGCAGGTAGAGGTTGAGCCAGGGGCCGAACGGCAGTTGCCAGCGGCGGATCAGCAGGCCATAGAGGGCATAGCTGGCCGCCCCCAGCAGCATCATGCCGTCGCCGGGGTTGATGCCGCTGTGCAGCAGTGCCAGGGGGTTGCCCTGACCCAGCAGCCAGAGCACCCCGAACAGGGAGAGGCTCATGCCGAGCAGCGCCTGCTTGCCCGGCTTCTGGCCAAAGCAGCAGGCCCCGATGAGCAGGGTGAGCAGGGGCAGCAGGGAGCCGATGACCCCCATGTTGGTGGCCGAGGTGCTGTGGGCGGCGTAGTAGGCGAGGCACTGGTAGAGCACCATGCCGAGCAGGGAGAGCACCAGCAGCTTGCCGAGCCAGGGGCGGATGTCGGCCCGGCGGCGCCAGAGCTGCGGCAGGCAGAAGGGGGAGAGCGCGAGGGCGGCGATCACCCAGCGATAGAAGGAGATGGCGGCGGGATCCAGCACGCCGGCGGCGGCCTTGGAGACCACGGTATTGGCGGCCCAGATCAGGATGGCGAGCAGGGGGAAGAGAAAAGGCATAGGCACTCCTTGGTACGATGGGGAGAGTCTAGCCTTGTCTTGAACGAGGTAAGTAGCGTAAATAAGACATGTCATAACCGCTTTGGGACAATCTGCATGGGCACCCTCACCCTGGCCGAGCAGGATCGCCTGCTGGCCGACCCCGACCCCCTCTACTTTCGCTACAGCCAGATCCAGGGGGGCAACGCCTGCGCCGAGCACGCCCACCCCTGGGGTCAGCTCAGCCTCATCAGCCTGGGGGTCATGGTGGTGGAGGTGGGGGGAGAGCGGCTGGTGGCGCCCCCGGACTACCTCATCTGGGTGCCGGCGGACCTTCCCCACACCGCCTTCAACGAGCAGACCCTGGATTACACCTCCATCTACGTGAGCCACGCCCTGGCCCCGCGCCTGCCACGGGAACCCCAGCTGCTGGCGCTCACCCCCTTGCTGCGGGCCCTGCTGGAGGACTTCACCCAGCGCCGGGTCGGGCACATGGAGGATGAGTGGGATGCCCGTCAAGGTGAACTCTTCATCGAGAAGCTGGCCCGCACCCGTTGCCAGCCGAGCTACCTGCCCCAGAGCCGGGATCGCCTGCTGGCCCCCTTGCTGGCGGCATTGCAGGCGGCGCCGGAGGACAACCGCACGCTGGTGGAGTGGGCCAGGGCGCTGCACACCACGGAGCGCACCCTGGCGCGGCGCTGCCAGAAGGAGCTTGGCATGAGCCTCGGCCAGTGGCGCACCCGGCTGCGGCTGGTGAAGGCGCTGGACTGGCTGCGGGGCGAGATGCCGGTGCAGGAGATCGCCTGGCGCCTCGGTTACGCTTCCACCTCGGCTTTCATCGCCATGTTCCAGCGCGAACAGGGCTGCGCCCCCCAGCGCTATCGCCAGCAACTGGGCCAACCCGTGGCCTGAACCGCATGAAAAAGGGCGCCCGCAGGCGCCCTTGTGGATCATGGGATGGGCTTAGAAGAAGCCGAGGGGGTTGATGTCGTGGCTCACCAGCAGGTTCTTGGTGTTCTGGTAGTGGTCCAGCATCATCTTGTGGGTCTCTCGACCGATCCCCGACTTCTTGTAGCCGCCAAAGGCCGCGTGGGCCGGGTAGGCGTGGTAGCAGTTGACCCAGACCCGGCCGGCCTGGATGCCGCGCCCCATGCGCCAGGCCAGGTTGCTGTCCCGGGTCCACAGGCCCGCCCCGAGCCCGTACTGGGTGTCGTTGGCAATGGCCAGGGCATCCGCCTCGTCCTTGAAGGTGGTGACCCCGAGCGCCGGCCCGAAGATCTCCTCCTGGAACACCCGCATCTTGTTCAGGCCCGAGAAGATGGTGGGCTGGATGTAGAAGCCCCCCTCCAGCCCGCTCACCTTGGCCGGGCCGCCGCCCAGCAGCATCTTGGCCCCTTCGCCGCGGCCGATTTCCATGTAGCTCAGGATCTTGTCGAACTGCTCGCGGGACGCCTGGGCCCCCACCTGGGTCGTGGTGTCGAGGGGGTTGCCCTGCACTATGGTGCGGGCGCGGGCCAGCACCCGGTCCATGAAGTCGTCATAGATGCTGGCCTGCACCAGGGCGCGGGAGGGGCAGGTACATACCTCTCCCTGGTTGAAGAAGGTCATCAGCATCCCTTCCACCGCCTTGTCGATGTAGCTGCTCTCGTGCTGCATCACGTCGGCGAAGTAGATGTTGGGGGACTTGCCACCGAGCTCCACGGTGGAAGGGATCAGCTTGTCGGCGGCGCAGCGCAGGATATGGGCGCCCACCTCGGTGGAGCCGGTAAACGCCAGCTTCTGGATCCGGTTGCTGGTGGCGAGCGCCTGGCCCGCCTCGGCGCCGAAGCCGTTGACCACGTTGACCACGCCAGGGGGCAGGATGTCCTTGATGAGATCCATCATCAGCATGATGGTGACCGGGGTCTGCTCGGCGGGCTTGAGCACGCTGCAGCAGCCGGCCGCCAGTACCGGGGCCAGCTTCCAGGCGGCCATCAGCAGGGGGAAGTTCCACGGGATGATCTGGCCGACCACGCCGATGGGCTCCTTGAAGTGGTAGCTGACGGTGTTCTGGTCCAGCTCGGCGGCGGAGCCCTCCTGGGCGCGGATGCAGCCGGCAAAGTAGCGGAAGTGATCCACCACCAGGGGCAGGTCGGCGGCCAGGGTCTCGCGCACCGCCTTGCCGTTCTCCCAGGTCTCGGCGACGGCAAGCCGCTCAATGTTCTGTTCGATGCGATCGGCGATGCGCAGCAGCAGGTTGCTGCGCTCGGTGACGCTGGTCTTGCTCCAGCTGGCGAACGCCTTGTGGGCCGCGTCCAGGGCGAGCTCGATGTCGGCGGCGTCGGAGCGGGCCACCTCGCAGAACACCCGGCCATCCACCGGCGAGATGTTCTCGAAATAGCGGCCGGCGCGCGGCGCCACCCAGTCGCCACCGATGAAGTTGTCATAACGGGATTTGAAGCTGACCAGGGCACCTGCCTGACCGGGAGCGGTATAAATCATCTCATCATCCTTATGTGTGTGGTCCTGACCGGCCTGGCGGGCAGTCCGGTTGCTTCCTGTCATCGCAAGGGGCGTGCCAGCGGGCGGCGCTCTACACAAAAAGGTTGCAAAAACGTTATAAAACGGGGTGCCAAGGGGTATCTTGGTTAACCAGTGCCCCCCAGAGCGGCCCCCGAACTGTGCCGTTTCTGAACATCGGGTGTGACACTGTGCCGTTTGTGAACAGGAGACGTGATGAAGGCGCTCCCTCAAGGCGGCCCTATTCGCGAGTGTGTAGAAGGAGGTGTGATGAGCGAGTTGCCTCAATCCGGTGCCAGCCCAATCCAGCGCTCCTGGGAGCGCTGCCTGCATCAGGGGCTGAGCCGCCAGCAGAGCGCCGAGCTGGACTTGCTGCCCCAGGGGGAGCTGTCGGCTCGCCAGGAGCAGCACAGGACGCTCATCGCCTGCTTCCAGCGCTTCGTGCTGCCGCTCTTTGGCCAGTTGCTGGCAGGCAGACCCTGTCGTCTGCTGCTGTGTGACGGCGAGGGGGCCATCCTCGCGGTGAGCGGAGACGACCGGTTTGCCCGCCATGCCGAGCGCATTTTTTTGCGCAGCGGCGCCCGCTGGGGGGAGGCGAGCAAGGGCACCAACGCCATCGGCACCGCGCTGGCCGAGCAGAGCGAGGTGCAGGTGCTGGGGGCGCAGCACTTCTTCGCCCAGCACAGCTTTCTCAGTTGCAGCGCCTGCCCCCTGCTCGGGCCGGACGGGCAACTGCTCGGCGTGCTCGACATCTCCACCGATGCGGCCCACCACGGCGGCGACATGCTGGGCACCGTGCGCCTCCTGGCCATGACCCTGGAAAACGCCCTGCTGGCCCGCCAGCCGGGCTGGCTGGTGGATCTCGATCCCCAGAGCCTCTGGTCTGCCCGCCTGCTGCTGGGGGAGGGGGGCGAGCTGCTCGGGGCCAACCGGGCCGGTCGGCTCTGGCTCGGCCAGCACCCCTTCGACGGTCAGCAGTTGCTGCGCGAGCGCCGCGGCCTGCGGCTGGTGCCGGAGGCGGGGGAGCGCGCCGCCAGGCTCCCCCTGCCGAGCGCGGTTGAGGAGGGGGGATCGCAGGCGCAGCAGGTGCCGCTCAAGATGCTGGAGCGGGGCATCTCATTGCTCATCGAGGGGGAGACCGGCAGCGGCAAGGAGCACCTGGTGCGCACCCTGCACGCCAGTTCGAGCCGTCGGGAGCGGCCTCTGGTGTGCGTCAACTGCGGCGCCCTGCCGGCGGAGCTGGTGGAGGCCGAGCTGTTCGGCTACGTGGGGGGGGCCTTCAGCGGTGCCCGCAGCCAGGGCAGCCAGGGCTATCTGCGCGCCGCCCACGGCGGCATCCTGATGCTGGATGAAATTGGCGAGCTGCCGCTCCAGGCCCAGACCCGGCTGCTGCGGGTGTTGCAGGAGCGCGTCGTCACCCCGGTAGGCAGCCACAGACCCGAGGCGGTGGATTTCTGGCTGGTCAGCGCCAGCCATCGGGATCTGGCGGCCATGGTGGCGGCCGGCACCTTTCGCGAAGATCTCTACTACCGCATCTGCGGCTGGCGCCAGCAACTGGCACCCCTGCGGGCCTGGTCGGTGCCCGAGCGTCAGGGGTTGATCCTGAACCTGCTCGCCCAGATGGACCCGGCGCTACAACTGAGCCGGGAGGCGGAGCAGCGGCTGCTGGCTCACCCTCTGCCCGGCAACGTGCGCCAGCTCAAACAGGCGCTGGAGGTGGCCTGTGTACTGGCAGAGGGGCAGGGCTGGATTGAACCTGCCCATCTGCATCTGCCCGCCGTGGAAGGGGGAGCGAGCTCACCTTTGGGAGGGAGTACCCTGCGCGAGCAGAGTCGGCAGCGGGTGCAACAGACCCTGGCAGAGTGCGGCGGCAACGTGAGCGAGGCGGCGCGCCGTCTTGGCATCAGTCGCACCACCCTCTATCGGGCGCTGCGGGAGGAGGGGTGAAGGGTGTCGCGCCGTCCAGCGCTTGTGTAGACTGCGAAGGCAAGGACGTTTTTTCGTTATGTTTCCATCGCAGGGAGTGCGCAATGACCCATCTCACCACCGACGAGGCCCCCCGCCTCTCTCCCGGCTGCTGGCCGATGCCGCTTGCGCCCCATGGGGCCCGTGCCGGTTAGTCGGCACCCGTCTGCGCCCGGTGCGGCGCGTGTAATAACCTTGGATCTGGATCAGCGCGGTTCGGCGCTTCAAGGTGTAGGGTAAAAGCCCTTTTTCAGGTGTGATGCCGATGATCCCTTCCTATTCCCGCATGACGACGCTGTTGTTCTGGTGCCTGCTGGCGGCGAGCCTGCTGGCCATGGTGTTATTCGAATTCGGACCCGAGCGGCGGCTCGACATCCTGAGCCAGGCCGGTTTGTCCGTGCGTGCCCAGGATGACAGGGCCCACAAGGGCTCCTCCGTCGCCACCCTGAGTCAGGGGGGCGACAGACCCGCCATCCAGTGCACCCTGCGAAGCCAATATGCCTATCCTTTCTGCGAGCTGGTTCTGACCCTGACCGATCCCGAGCAGGGGCTGGATCTCTCCGGCTTCACCGGGGTGCGGGTGAGGCTGGATGTAGAAGGGCAGGGGGTACAGGCCTGGCGCCTTTATCTGCGCAACTACGATCCCGTCTACTCGACGCGGGAAGACGAGAGTTCCCACAAGTTCAACGAAGTGCTCTTCACCGCCAGGGATTTTGGTCGTGAGCAGGATGTCCCCCTGAATGTCTTTGCCCCCAGCTCCTGGTGGGTGCAGCAGTACGACATTCCGCTGGTCCAGCAGGGGCCGGATCTGCACCATGTTTACGCCATCGAGATCGCCTCCGATGACAAGATGTTGCCGGGGGAGCACCGGTTGCGGCTCGAGCGGCTGGAGTTCTATGGCCGCTGGTGCAAGCCGGGGGACTTCTATCGCTATCTGCTGCTGGGGTGGCTTGTCTACGGCGTGCTGCTCTTCCTGGTCCAGAACCTGATGTTCGGGGATCGGCTGCGCAAGGCCAGGGAGGCGCGCCTCGCGGCTGAAGCCCTGAGTGCGAGCCTGTGCGAGCAGAACCGGCGCACCGAGGAGGAGGCCCGTTACGATCCCCTGACCGGGGCCCTCAATCGGCTCGGCGGCGAAAAGCTGCTCGGGGAGCTCGGCGAGATGCCGCTCTCCTTCATCTACATCGACATCGATCACTTCAAGGGGGTCAACGACGGTCACGGCCACCCGGTGGGGGACGAGGTGCTCAAGCACATGGTGAGCGAGCTGCTGCGCCATTGCGACAGCCTGTGCCGACTGGTGCGCTGGGGCGGGGAGGAGTTCGTGCTGGTCTGCCTCCATTACGACGAGGGACGGGCCGCCGCCCTGGCGGAGCGGCTGAGAGGGGCGCTGGAGGGGTACAGGCACTGGCCGCTGGGGCTCGGGATCACCGCCTCCTTCGGGGTGGCCGAGCGGCGCAAGGATAGCCTGGAGCAGGCGCTCAAGCGGGCCGACGAGGCGCTCTATCAGGCCAAGCAGAATGGTCGCAACCGGGTGGAGGTGGCACCCGACTGAACCGGCGCTGGAGCCCATGGCCGGGCGGGGCTATCATGCGCCCCATCATCCATCCGAGGAGAGATGCCATGGCACAACACATTGGCGCCCTGACGCTGCTGGTGGCGGATTACGACGAGGCCATCACCTTCTTCACCCGGGGAGTGGGCTTCGAGCTATTGGAAGACACCCCCCTCGACGAGCCGGGCAAACCGGGCAAACGCTGGGTGCGGATCGCACCCAAGGGGGCTCCCGGCTCCGCCCTGCTGCTGGCCCGCGCGGCCAACGAGGAGCAGCGCGCCGCCATCGGTCGCCAGGGGGGCGGTCGGGTCTTCCTGTTCCTCGAGACCGACGACTTCTGGGGCGATTACGAGCGGATGCAGGCCTATGGCGTTCATTTTTGTGAACAGCCGCGCCTCGAGGCTTACGGCACCGTGGTGGTGTTCGAGGACATCAGTGGCAATCGCTGGGACCTGCTGCAACTCGCTGCTGCCAACTGAATCTGAAAACGTTTATCATCCCGCCCGTCATAAAGTCATAAAAGTGTCACAGAAAGTTCTAATAATTGGCGCACCCATCTTCACAGAGGAGAGAGAAGGGATATGGCTAAGCGAATTCTGGTGGTCGAGGACGAGGCACCGATCCGCGAAATGCTCTGCTTCGTGCTTGAGCAGAAGGGATATGAAACAGTAGAAGCAGAAGATTACGCCGATGGACTGGCAAAGGTGCGCGAACCCTACCCCGAACTCATCGTGCTGGACTGGATGATGCCAGGTGGCAGCGGTATCCAGTTCCTCAAGCAGCTCAAGCAGGATGAGATGACTCGCCAGATCCCGGTGGTGATGCTGACCGCCCGGGGCGAGGAAGAGGACAAGGTGCGCGGGCTCGAGGCCGGTGCCGACGACTACATCACCAAACCCTTCTCCCCCAAGGAGCTCACCGCCCGCCTGCACGCCGTGATGCGCCGCGTCTCTCCCACCTCGGTGGACGAGGTGATCGAGGTGCAGGGGCTAAAGCTGGATCCCGTTTCCCACCGGGTCAGTGCCGAGGAGAAGGCCCTCGACATGGGGCCGACCGAATTCAAGCTGCTGCACTTCTTCATGACCCACCCCGAGCGGGTCTACAGCCGCGAACAGTTGCTCAACAACGTCTGGGGTACCAACGTGTATGTCGAGGACAGGACGGTGGACGTGCACATTCGCCGCCTGCGCAAGGCCATCGAAGAGACGGGGCACGACAGATTGATCCAGACGGTGCGCGGGGCCGGCTACCGCTTCTCGACCCGTCTCTAGGTCAGGGCCAGTGCCGCCAGCACCTGCCGGCGGGCATTGGACCCGGCTCTTTGCTGTCTCTAGGAGATCTTAATGTTGCAACCTTACGCCTGGCGGCGACAGTTGTGGCGAATGGCGTTCTTCTACAGCCCCTTCGTCTTGGTAGGTTGGTTAATCGATCATCTCGTTCTCTGCCTGCTGGTGGCCACTGTGCTGCACCTGGTCTGGCACTACCGCTTCCAGAAGCGGCTGTCGGACTGGCTGTGGCACGATCGCAGCCTAGTGCCGCCCCACGGCAGCGGCAGCTGGGAGCACATCTTCAACGGCATCTACAAGTTGCAGCAGCGTCACCGGGCCCGGCGCCGGGAGCTGGCAGGCCTCATCCGCCGCTTTCGGGAAGGGGCGGAGGCGCTGCCCGATGCGGCCGTGGTGTTTCGCACCGACGGCAGCATCCTCTGGTGCAATCGGCTGGCGGAGCAACTGCTCGGCTTTCGCTGGCCCGAGGATGCCGGCCAGCACATCGGCAATCTGATCCGTCACCCCGCCTTCGTCGCCTATCTGGGCAAGGGGCAGTATGACGAGCCGTTCGAGATGCACTCCCCCATCAACGAGGAGAAGTTCCTCGAATTTCGCATCATGCCCTATGCGGAGGACCAGGCCATGCTGGTGGTGCGGGACGTGACCCGGCTGCGCAGCCTGGAGAAGACGCGCAAGCACTTCGTCTCCAACGTCTCTCACGAGCTGCGCACCCCCCTCACCGTGCTCAAGGGGTATCTGGAGATGACCGAGGAGCCGCCGCCCCCCGCCATGTGGGCCAAGGCGCACAAGGTGATGATGGAGCAGACGATCCGCATGGACAATCTGGTTAACCAGCTGCTCACCCTGTCTCGCATCGAGGCGGCGCCCACCGTGGATCTCTCCCATCTGGTGGACATGCCCGCCATGTTGGGGCTGCTGGAGCAGGAGGCGCGGGCGCTCTCCGGCGAGCGGGCCCACGAGATCGTCTTCATGGTCCAGCCCAATCTGCTGGTGCGCGGGGATCAGGATCAACTGCGCAGCGCCGTCTCCAACCTGGTCTACAACGCCATCCACTACACCCCGGCGGGGCGCAAGATCACCGTGGAGTGGCGCAAGCAGGGGAGCATGGCGCTGTTTGCGGTGCAGGATGAGGGGGAGGGGATCCCCCCCGAGCATCTGGCGCGGCTCACCGAGCGGTTCTATCGGGTCGACAAGGCCCGCTCGCGCCACACCGGAGGGTCCGGGCTCGGCCTTGCCATCGTCAAGCATGCCCTGAGTCATCACGATGCCCATCTCGATATCGAGAGCCGGGTCGGTGCGGGCAGCCGCTTCAGCTTTCTCATTCCCGCCCGCATGGTGCTGGTGAAATAATATTTTGTGTCAATGTGTTAGCAACGAGAGAAGGGCTGCATCGCAGCCCTTTTTTCATCCGGGCCACTCTCGGCCCATGTCATCAAAGTGTCATATAAATTCCATAAATTTGTCACTGCCAGGCCAGATACTGGCGCCGTCTTAAAGAACGGACCTTCTGTAACACTGGAGAAGGAGTGGTGCTGGCCCACGGATCATTGCGATCGGGTGTCAACCACGTTTAGACGTCAACCTGACGATTGCCTTCTGCAACCTTGGACTTGGAGAGATTGGATGAAACTCAACAAACTGGCTGGTGTCATCGGATTCACCGCAGCAACCCTGTTTTCTGTCAGCGCTCTGGCTGCCGGTGTGGATAAAGACCTGCCGGAATACACACCGACCAGCGGCATCTCGGGCAACCTGTCCTCTGTCGGCTCGGACACCCTGGCCAACATGATGACCCTGTGGGCCGAAGAATTTAAGCGCATGTATCCCAACGTCAACGTGCAGATCCAGGCCGCCGGTTCTTCCACCGCACCGACTGCCCTGACCGAGGGCGTCGCCCAGTTTGGCCCCATGAGCCGCGCCATGAAGGCCGGTGAAGAGGAGGCATTCGAGAAGCGCTACGGCTACAAGCCGACCGCCATCCGCGTCGCCGTCGATGCCCTGGCCGTGTTCGTCAACAAGGACAACCCCATCAAGGGGCTGACCATGTCGCAGATCGACGCCATCTTCTCCAGCACCCTCAAGTGCGGCGAAGCCAAGGCGGCCACCAAGTGGTCTGATCTGGGTCTGGACGGCAGCTGGTCCGGCAAGGATCTGCAACTGTTCGGTCGCAACTCCGTGTCCGGTACCTACGGTTACTTCAAGGAACACGCCCTGTGCAACGGTGACTTCAAGAGCGGCGTGAACGAGCAGCCGGGCTCCGCCTCCGTGGTACAGTCCGTCTCCTCCTCCCTGAACGGCATCGGCTACTCCGGTATCGGCTACGTCACCTCCGGCGTGCGCGCCGTTCCGCTCTCCAAGGATGGCAAGACCTTTATCGAGGCGAACTCCGACAACGCCATCACCGGCAAGTACCCGCTGTCGCGCTTCCTGTACGTCTACGTGAACAAGCATCCGAACAAGCCGCTCTCCCCGATGGAGCAGGAGTTTGTGAAGATGATGCTCTCCAAGGCGGGCCAGACCATCGTTGCCAAGGACGGCTATGTGCCGGTCCCGGCCAAGGTGGTTCAGGCCGACCTGAAGAAGCTGGGCATCATGTAACAGAACGAGCCCTTGCAGAAAAACGAGCCCCATGCGGGCTCGTTTTCATTGGTGCGCCCCAGGATCTTTTTGGTCGCAGGGCGCAGCGCCCGGCTTGCGCCGGGCGGCGGCATTTCCGAGAATAGGGCAACTTCACGGCAAAGGACCCTCTCATGCGCGCATCTTCCCTCTCCAGACTGGCCCTGACGGCCTTGTGCAGCGCCCTGCTGGCCGGCTGCGCCCAGTCGCCGACCGGTCGCAACCAGATGCTGCTCTTCTCCCCCCAGCAGATGAACCAGCTGGGCGCCGACTCCTTCACCCAGATGAAGCAGCAGGAGAAGGTGAGCACGGATGCCAGGATGAATGCCTATGTGGGCTGCGTGGCCAAGGCGGTGACCGCCCAGGTGCCTGCCAGCTATGGCATCACCAGCTGGGAGGTAGTGGTGTTCGACTCCAAGGAGATCAACGCCTTCGCCCTGCCCGGCGGCAAGATAGGCGTTTACAGCGGCCTGCTGAAAGTCGCCAAGAATCAGGACCAGCTCGCCACCGTCATCGGTCACGAGCTGACCCACGTGCTGGCCCAGCACTCCAACGAGCGCCTCTCCCGGGATCAGCTGACCGGTATCGGGCTGGCGGTGGCGGACGCCGCCATCGGCAGCAGCGACAGCCTCGGGGGTGCTGCCACCATGGCCGCCCTGGGCCTCGGGGTCCAGGTGGGGATAGCCCTGCCTTATGGCAGAACCCAGGAGAGCGAAGCGGACCGGCTCGGTCTCGAGCTGATGGCCCGCGCCGGGTTCAACCCGGCCGAAGCCGTCACCCTGTGGCAGAACATGAGCGCCGCCTCCGGTGGCAAGGCACCGCCCCAGCTGCTCTCCACCCACCCCAGCGACCAGAGCCGGATCGCCAACCTGCAGGCCCAGCAGGCCGAAGTGCAGCCCCTGTACCAGCAGGCGAAAGCATCAGGGCTGGTTCCCCAGTGCAAGGCGTAAGCCTGCGCCTGGCGCGTCCCGCCGATGCCGCCGCCATGACGGTGATGCAGCGGGCGAGCTGGCTGGCGGCCTACGGGGAGGTGCTGGGGGCCGACATGCTGGCCCAGCTGGCGGTGACCGACCACCTGCAGATCTGGCGACACCGGCTCGCCGAGCCCGGCCCCGTTCCCATGCTGGTCTGCCAGGACGACGTGGTCATCGGCCTGCTCTACTGGCAGCCCTCTTTGGAGGAAGGCTTGATGACGGCGCGGATCCGGGCGCTCTACCTTCATCCCGATCACTGGCGTCAGGGTCATGGCAAACGGCTGTGGCAGGCGGTGGCGGTGCAGATGCGCCGGGCCGGTTGCGAGTGCGTCAGGCTCTGGCTGCTGGATGGCAATCACATCGGCGAGGGATTCTACCTGCGCCGCGGCTTCATGTTCGACGGTCAGGAGCGCACCCTGATGAGCCTCGGACAACCTTGCCAACAACGACAAATGTTCCGTTTGCTTTGAGCTGGCTCCCGTTTTTCGCCCCCGGTCACTTTATTTTTTTTGCGAATTAATACAATGTGCCCCATCTGGACAGACTGAGGTGGCCGGGTCCACCGCAAGGGAGTGTGGCATGTACTACGGATTTGATATTGGCGGCACCAAGATTGCCTTCGCGGTGTATGACGACGCCCTGACCCTCTGCCATGAAGAGCGGGTGAGCACGCCGGGCAACGACTACCCGGCGCTGCAGCAGCTTGTGCGCGAGCGGGTCGAGGCGGCGGATGCGCGCTTCGGGGTGAAAGGGGCCGTCGGCATCGGGTTTCCGGGGATCCTCAATCGCCTCGACGGGAGCATAGTGGCGGCCAACCTGCCCGCCATCCATGGCCGCCATCTGGGAGCGGATCTGGCCGAACTGCTGGGCCGACCGGTCAAGGTCGACAATGACGCCAACTGTTTCCTCTGGTCGGAAGTGCATCAGGGGGCCGCAGACGGTGCTGGCAGCGCCCTCGGCGTCACCATAGGCACCGGCATCGGCGGCGCCGTCTACCTGGCGGGCAAGCTCATCCAGGGGCGCAACTGGCTGGCGGGGGAGATAGGTCACTACCCGCTGCCCGCCACCATCCTGATGAAATACCCGGATTTGCCCCGTCCCCGCTGTGGCTGCGGGCGCCTGGTCTGTTTCGAAACCTATGCGTCGGGCACGGGCCTGGAGCGGCTATACCACCATGTTCATGGGGAACGGGTGAGCGGCCACCAGATTGTCGCCCGTGCCGATGCCCGTGAGGCGGCGGCCCTCTCGACCATCGACTGCTGGCTCGAGATCATCGCAGCCGGCCTCGCCACCGCCATCTCGGTGATTGATCCCGATGTGGTGGTGCTGGGGGGCGGCCTGAGCGCCCTGCCAGCCCTCTATGAGGAGCTGCCCAAACGTCTGCCCGGTCACCTGCTGCCCGGTGTCGCCCTGCCGGCGATCCGCGAGGCCCGATTCGGTGGTGCCGGCGGTGTGCGCGGTGCAGCCCTGCTCAATCTGTGAGATCGGACAGAGGGTCTGATCTCCCCGAACAAGGAGTCATCATGACCCGTCTTGAAATCTGTATCGACAACCTCGAATCCCTGTTCACCGCCCAGGCGGCCGGCGCCGATCGCATCGAGCTCTGCTCTGCGCTGGGGCTGGGCGGTCTCACTCCCTCCTATGGCTTCATGCAGCAGGTGGCGCGCCACGCCACCATCCCCGTCTACGCCATGATCCGGCCCCGTGCCGGGGATTTCTGTTTTGGCGAGGGGGAGTTCGACATCATGCTGCAGGATATCGCCGCCGCCCGTGCCGCCGGCCTGCAAGGGGTGGTGGTCGGTCTGCTGGATGAAGATGGACGGGTACCCGAAGGCAAGCTCCGGCAACTGGTCGAGGCGGCGGGGCCGCTTGGCGTCACCTTCCACCGGGCCATCGATCTCTCCTCCGACTGGCGGCTGGATCTCGAGACGATCGTCGCGGCGGGTTGCGAGCGCATTCTGAGCTCCGGCCATGCGCCGACCGCGCTGGCGGGGCTCGAAACCCTGCAGGCCATGCACCAGGCGCTGGCGGGACGGGCCAGCCTGATGCCGGGGGCCGGGGTCAACGCCGACAACGTGCGCACCATCATCGAATTCACCGACGTCAATGAAGTACACATGTCCGGCATGGGCTGGCGCGGCGGCATGGTGCCCCATGGTGTGAACATGGGCACCTCGGACGATGGCCGGGTCAACATCACCGACGGCGCCAAGGTCGCAGCGGTGAGGGCACTGCTGGACAGGGCCTGATACAGGCCGTGCGGCGCCATGGTGCCGCTCTCTGTGACGTCAACATGGGTACCTCGGACGACGGCCGGGTCAACATCACCGACGGCGCCAAGGTCGCGGCGGTGCGGGCTCTGCTGGACAGGGCCTGATACAGGCCGTGCGGCGCCATGGTGCCTCTCTCTTTGACGTCAACATGGGCACCTCGGACGATGGCCGGGTCAACATCACCGACGGCGCCAAGGTCGCAGCGGTGAGGGCACTGCTGGACAAGGCCTGATACAGGCCGTGTGGCGCCATGGTGCCTCTCTCTGTGACGTCAACATGGGTACCTCGGACGGACGGCCGGGTCAACATCACCGACGGCGCCAAGGTCGCGGCGGTGCGGGCTCTGCTGGACAGGGCCTGATACAGGCCGTGCGGCGCCATGGTGCCTCTCTCTGTGACATCAACATGGGCACCTCTGACGACGGCCGGGTCAACATCACCGACGGCGCCAAGGTCGCAGCGGTGCGGGCTCTGCTGGACAGGGCCCGATACAGACCGTGCGGCGCCATGGTGCCTCTCTCTGTGACGACAACATGGGCACCTCGGACGATGGCCGGGTCAACATCACCGACGGCGCCAAGGTCGCAGCGGTGCGGGCGTTGCTGGACAGGGCCTGATACAGGCCGTGCGGCGGCATGGTGCTCTGTTTTGCTCCCTTCTCCCCTTGCGGGAGAAGGGGCGGGGATGAGGGGGGCCGATGTGAGGCGTCTCCCACCGGCGGGCAATTGAGGGGCGTCTTGGCAGCACGGTGCGAAAAAGTCTGTTATCATCCCGACTCTTTTACCATCAGGACCCGGAGCAATCTCTCAATGTCCCAATACGACTCTATCGAACAGAAGGCCAGCTACGGCATCGGCCGCAACATGGGCGACCAACTGGCTCAGCAAGCCTTCGCCGGTCTGGATATCCCGGCCCTGCAACAAGGTCTGGCTGATGCCCTGAACGGTCTGGAGTTCGCGGTCAGCCGTGACGATATCAACGATGCCTTCCAGGTCATCACCGCCCGCATGCAGGAAGAGCAGGAAGCTGCCGCCAAGGCCGCTGCCGCCGAAGGCGAAGCCTTCCTGGCCGACAACGCCAAGCGCGCCGAAGTGAAGACCACCGACTCCGGTCTGCAATATGAAGTCATGGTCGAAGGCAATGGCGCCGTGCCGGTTGCCGGTCAGTCCGTGCGTGTGCACTACCACGGTACCTTCACCCACGGTGGCGTGTTCGACAGCTCCGTTGCTCGCGGCCAACCGGCCGAGTTCCCGGTGACCGGCGTGATCGCCGGTTGGGTGGAAGCGCTGCAGATGATGCCGGTTGGCTCCAAGTGGAAGCTCTACATTCCGCAGGATCTGGCCTACGGTGCCCGTGGTGCCGGCTCCATCCCGCCGTACTCTGCTCTGGTATTCGAAGTGGAGCTGCTGGACATCCTGTGATCCGGCTGGCGTGATGCAAACGGCGACCCTGAGGTCGCCGTTTGTTTTTGGACCGCCCAAACGGGCCATGTGCCTACGGCGGGGATTTGGATATAGTCAGAGCGTCGTCCATTCCGGCCATGTGAGGGAGACACGCCATGGCAGCCATCATCGAGGTCGTCGATCTCGTCAAGCACTTCCCCGGCGTCAAGGCGGTGGACGGGCTCAGTTTTGTCATTCCCGCCGGCAGCTGCTTCGGCCTGCTCGGCCCGAACGGGGCGGGCAAGACCACGACCATAGAATTGCTGGAGGGGATCCTCACCCCGGACAGCGGCCAGATCCTGTTTCACGGCGCCCCGCGCGGCCCGGATTATCGCTCCCGCATCGGCATCCAGTTCCAGCACACGGCGCTGCAGGATTTCCTGACGGTGCGCGATACCCTGCGCCTGTTCGCCAGCCTCTACCCCAATCCCTTGCCACGGGAGCTGCTCATCGATCTGTGCGCCTTGGGCGAGTTCATCGACAGGGACAGTCGCAAGCTCTCGGGGGGCCAGCGTCAGCGCCTGCTGCTGGCTCTGGCCCTGCTCGGGGATCCCGAACTGCTGTTTCTGGATGAGCCCACCACAGGACTGGATCCCCAGGCGCGCCACCACTTCTGGCAGCGAATAGAGGCGATCAAGGCCCAGGGCAAGACGGTGGTGCTCACCACCCACTACATGGACGAAGCGCAGCAACTATGCGATTTGATTGCCATCGTCGATCACGGCCACCTGCTCAGTCTGGATACGCCGGCGGCCTTGCTGGCGCAACACTTCGACGGCGTGCTGGTGCGCCTTGGGGGGCACCCGGCCCTGGCTGGGCTCGGCTATCCCCTGCGTCCGGTAGGCGATCAGGTGGAGCTCTGTTGCCCCGACGTGGCGACCCTGCTGCCAGCCTTGCTGGATCTTGGTGTGCCGCTCACCGGCATGCAGGTGCGCTCCCCCAATCTGGAAGATCTCTTCCTGAACCTGACCGGCCACAGCCTGCGGAGCGGCGCATGAGAGGGATGACCGAGTTCTGTCTGACCGTGGCCTCCGGGCTGTGGTACGCCTTGCCGACATGTAATCCCGGGAGTGGACGATGAAGGGATCCCTCAAGCGCATCGGGGCGCTCTTCTATGCCCGCACCCTCGAGTTCGTACGCGATCGCGCGGCCCTGGTGTGGAACCTGCTTTTCCCGCTCCTGCTGGTCATCGGCTTCTCCCTCATCTTCTCCGGCCCGCCCAAACCGCTGGTGCAGATCGGGGTGGTGGGGGAACTGCCCGCAACCTATGCCCCGCTGCGCGCCGTGCCGCTGCTCAAGATCATCCCCTATGACGAGGCGTCGAGAGGCCAGCTCAAGGTCCGTCACCATCAGCTGGACCTGCTGCTCTCACCCGCCGGGGGGCGTTACTGGATAAACCCGGACGCCCCTCAGGGGGCCATGGCCGAGTATCTGCTGCGCCAGGCGGTGCAGGAGCCCTTGCAAAGAGAGTCCCTGAGCGGGCGCGCCATCCGCTACGGCGACTGGCTGCTGCCCGGGGTGATCGGCATGAACCTGATGTTCTCCGGCCTGTTCGGGGTCGGGTTTGTCATCGTGCGTTATCGCAAGAACGGGGTGCTGAAACGGCTGCGAGCCACGCCGCTCGGCGCGCTGGAGTTTCTCTTCGCCCAGTTGCTGTCACGGGTGCTGATCACCCTGGTGGTGAGCCTGCTGGTCTTCTGCGCGGCCTACTGGCTGCTGGATGTGCCCCTCATCGGGTCGGGGTGGCTGCTGCTGGTGATCGCTCTGGCGGGAGGAACGGCCATGGCCTCCCTTGGCCTGCTCATCGCCGCTCGCCTGCAGAACGAGGAGCTGGCGAGCGGTTTGCTCAATCTCATCAGCTTGCCCATGATGTTTTTATCCGGTGTCTGGTTCTCGCTGGAAGGCGCGCCCGCCTGGCTGCAGCAGCTTGCGGCCAGGCTGCCCCTCAGCCAGATCATCGAAGCAGCCCGCGCCGTGATGCTGGAAGGGGCGGGATGGCAGGAGGTGGCAGGCCCTCTGGGTCAGGTCATGGTGTTCGCCCTGGTGTGCATCTCGCTGGGAGCCATGCTGTTCAAATGGAGTGCAAAATGAAACCTGTTCTGTGGTTGTTGCTGGTGGCGGCCTTGCCTGTGCAGGCAGGTACCCTGCGTTGCAAGAACGCCTTGCTGACCGAGGGAGACACCACGGCAGAGCTGCTGGTTCGCTGCGGCCAGCCGATGCTCAAGGAAGATCTCACCCGCTTCGAGGAGAACGGCTTCGGGGCGAGAGTGACGGTCAAGTATGCCGAGCGCTGGACCTACAACTTCGGCAAGCGGGAATTCATGCAGTTTGTCACCGTCGAAAACGGCGTCATCACCGACATTGCGGATGGTCCACGGGGAGGATGACCTCCTGGTTTTCTGAAGCCCAGCCTGCGGGAGATGAGGTCGCCATTTTCCCGCCTTTTACCTCTTTTTCTGTTGCTTTTCCCTGCCTGTCATCGCCATTTTTCCATATGGAGTCATGCTGCCTCACTCTGGTGCTTTTGGCATAAAACTGAATCTGATGAGTCAGTTGTCAGCAGAAATGGCTGCCCCAATGCGGTGCAGCCGATTTATTTTCGAAAAATAATCCTCATGCCAAGAAGGGTTTTAAGCAGCAGGCTATTTGGCAAATAAGGGTCTACTTTTGATTCTGAGAGTGCATATTCCCCCGTTTAGATATTTTGTTCTGTTGCACCATGGTTGGGCCGGATTGCACCGATTGACAGGTTTTTCTGCGGCTGGATAAGCTGCCAAAAAGCAGGGAAACGATGGCATCTCGCTAGATTTTGATGCCTGTTCGAATCAAACCACAGGGAAGAGTGACATGAAGCAGATACACAAGGCAGGTATGGTGATGGCGCTGTCGCTGATGGCAGCCAATGCGTGGGCGGACGGTACGCTGGATGCCGTCAAGAAGAAGGGATTCGTGCAGTGCGGGGTCGGTGACGGCCTGCCCGGGTTCTCCAACCCGGATGCCAAGGGAACCTGGACCGGGCTCGACGTGGACGTGTGCCGCGCCGTGGCCGCCGCGGTACTGGGGGACGCCAGCAAGGTCAAGTATGTCTCCCTCACCGCCAAGGAGCGCTTTACCGCCCTGCAGTCCGGGGAAGTGGATCTGCTCTCGCGCAATACCACCTGGACCCTGACCCGGGATGGGTCGCTGGGCCTCACGTTCGCCGGGGTGAACTACTACGACGGGCAGGGGTTCCTGGTCAAGCAGTCCCTCGGGGTCAAGAGCGCCAAGGAGCTTGACGGTGCCGCCGTCTGTATCCAGTCCGGTACCACCACCGAGCTCAACCTGGCCGATTATTTCCGCGCCAATGGCGGCATGAAGTACACCCCAGTGGTGTTCGATACCTCGGATCAGACCGTCAAGGGCTTCGAAGCCGGCCGCTGTGACGTGCTGACCTCGGATCAGTCCCAGCTCTATGCCCTCAAGATCAAGCTCACCAAGCCAGAGGAAGCCGTGGTGCTGCCGGAGGTCATCTCCAAGGAGCCGCTGGGCCCAGCCGTGCGTCAGGGTGACGATCAGTGGTTCAAGGTGGTGCGCTGGAGCCTCAATGCCATGCTCAATGCCGAGGAGGCCGGGGTCACCAGTGCCAACGTGGACGAGATGCTCAAGTCCACCAACCCTGACATCCGTCGCCTGCTGGGGCTGGAAGAGCCCAAAGGGACTGTGCTGGGGCTGGATGACAAATGGGCCTACAACATCGTCAAACAGGTCGGCAACTACGGTGAATCCTTCGATCGCAACGTCGGTGCCGGCTCCCCCCTCAAGATTGATCGCGGCATCAATGCCCTCTGGAACAAGGGCGGTCTGATGTACGCGCCACCCATCCGCTGAGTCGACAGTCACCGGGGGGCCTGGCCCCCCATGTTTTCCCTGGCTTTGTCGGAGTTATCCTCATGGCGTTACACGCATCAAACCATAGGAAAGAACAGGGCCGCTGGTGGTATGACGCCAAGGTGCGGGCGCTGCTCTTCCAGTGCCTGGCCATCGCGGCGGTTATCGGGTTTCTGTTCTACATCGTCAACAATGCCCTGACCAATCTGGCCACCCGTGGTATCACTACAGGCTTTGATTTTCTGGGCAACACGGCCGGTTTCGGCATCTTGCAGAGCCTCATCCCCTACGACGAGACCTATACCTTCGGTCGCACCTTTGTGGTGGGTCTGCTCAACACCCTGCTGGTCTCCGTGCTCGGCATCCTGTTTGCCACCCTGCTCGGGTTCGCACTCGGGGTCGCGCGCCTGTCGCGCAACTGGCTGGTGGCCAAGATAGCGGCCGTCTACATAGAGACGTTTCGCAACATCCCGCTGCTGCTGCAGATCTTCTTCTGGTACTTCTCGGTGCTGCGTACCCTGCCTTCCCCGCGTCAGAGCGTGGATATAGGCGGGCTCGCCTTCCTCAACGTGCGGGGCTTCTATCTGCCCAAGCCCCTGTTCGAAGAGGGATTCGGCTACGTGCTCTGGGCACTGGTGCTCGCGGTGCTGCTGAGCTGGGGGCTGGGCCGCTGGGCTCGCCGCCGTCAGGCCCTGACCGGCAGGATCTTCCCGTTCTGGCGCTGTGTGGCCGCCCTGGTCATGCTGCTCCCGGGGATCACCTTCCTGCTGGCGGGCAGCCCGCTCAGCTGGAGCGTGCCTGCGCTGCAAGGGTTCAACTTCCGGGGGGGGCTGACGGTGCTGCCGGAGCTCGCGGCCCTCTTGCTGGCGCTCACCATCTATACGGCGGCCTTCATCGCCGAGATAGTGCGATCCGGCATCCTGGCCATCAGCAAGGGGCAGACGGAGGCGGCTTCCGCCCTCGGGCTCTCGCCCACCAAGACGCTGCGGCTGGTGATCATTCCCCAGGCCATGCGGGTCATCATTCCTCCCTTGACCAGTCAGTATCTGAACCTCACCAAGAACTCCTCCCTGGCGACCGCCATCGGCTACCCGGATCTGGTCTCGGTGTTCATGGGGACGACTCTCAACCAGACAGGGCAGGCCATCGAGGTCATCGCCATGACCATGGGGGTCTATCTCGTCATCAGTATCACCACCTCGGTGCTGATGAACATCTACAACCGCAGAATGACGCTGGTTGAGCGCTAGGGAGCTGTCATGTTCGTGAATGAATTGCAGGAGGCGCTGCCGCCTCCCAACCACCGTCGGGGGCCGCTCGCCTGGATCAGGCAGAACCTTTTCCCCAACTGGTGGAACGGCCTGCTGACCCTGGTGCTGGCCTATCTGTTGCTGCCACTCATCTGGTCTGCACTGGACTGGGCGCTGTTCTCGGCCACCTGGCAGGGGAGCAGCCGCGAGGCCTGCGTCCAGGGCGGTGCCTGCTGGATCTTCATCGAGAGCCGGCTGGGGCAGTATCTCTATGGCTTCTACCCGGCTGATCAGTACTGGCGCATCAACCTGACCTTCGCCGGTCTGGCGGCGCTGCTGGCCCTGCTCATCTGGCCAAAGACCCCGCGCAAGGGGTGGCTGGCGCTCTTCACCCTGCTGGTGTTCCCTGTCATCGCCTTCTTCCTCATCCATGGGGGAGCGGGGCTGGAGGTGGTGGAAACGAACCGCTGGGGCGGGCTGATGCTCACCCTGGTGCTGGCGGTGGTGGGCATAGTCGTAGCACTGCCGTTCGGCATCCTGCTGGCACTGGGGCGTCGCTCCCACATGCCGGTCATCTCCAGCCTCTGTACCGTCTACATCGAGTTCTGGCGGGCGGTGCCGCTCATTACTGTGCTCTTCATGGCGTCCGTCATGCTGCCACTGTTCATGAGTACCGAGGTGGAGCTCGACAAGCTGCTGCGGGCGCTCATCGGCATCATCCTGTTCCAGGCGGCCTATGTGGCCGAGGTGGTGAGAGGGGGGCTGCAGGCGATCCCCAAGGGGCAATATGAGGCGGGGGATGCCCTCGGGCTCTCCTACTGGAAGGTGATGGGCCTCATCATCATGCCCCAGGCCCTCAAGATCACCATTCCTTCCCTGGTGAACACCTTTATTTCCCTGTTCAAGGACACCAGCCTGGTGCTGATCATCGGGCTGTTCGATCTGCTGGCCATCTCCAAGGTGGCCCTGGCGGATCCGGCCTGGCTGGGGTATTCCACCGAAGCTTATGTCTTTATCGCCATGATCTTCTGGATGTTCTGTTTTGGCATGTCCCGCTACTCCATCTATCTGGAGCGCAAACTCAACACGGGCCACAAGCATTAGGAGTCGTTCTGATATGAAAACGGACGCAGTTGTCGAACTGAAAGAGGTCAACAAGTGGTACGGTGAGTTTCACGTGCTGCGCAACATCAACCTGCAGGTGGGCAGAGGGGAGAAGATCGTCATCTGCGGACCATCGGGGTCGGGCAAGTCCACCATGATCCGCTGCATCAACCGGCTGGAAGAGCACCAGAGCGGAGACATCCTGGTCAAGGGCACGGCCCTGACCTCGGATCTCAAGAACATTGAGACGGTGCGCCGGGAGGTGGGCATGGTGTTCCAGCACTTCAACCTCTTCCCCCATCTGACCGTGCTGGAGAACTGTTGCCTGGCGCCCATCTGGGTAAAGCAGTTGCCGCGCAAGGAGGCCGAGGAGATCGCCATGAACTTCCTGCGCCGGGTGCGGATCCCCGAGCAGGCGCTCAAGTACCCGGGGCAGCTCTCCGGTGGCCAGCAGCAGCGGGTCGCCATCGCCCGCAGTCTGTGCATGAATCCCCAGGTCATGCTGTTTGACGAGCCGACGTCTGCGCTGGATCCCGAGATGGTGCGGGAGGTGCTGGATGTGATGGTGGAGCTGGCCCACGAGGGGATGACCATGCTCTGCGTCACCCACGAGATGGGGTTTGCCAAGCAGGTGGCGGACAGGGTGATCTTCATGGACCGGGGGCAAATCATCGAAGAGAACGTGCCGGATCAGTTCTTTGACAACCCCCAGTCCGATCGGACCAAGCTCTTCCTCTCCCAGATCCTGCAGCACTGAGGCAGGGCACAACCTTCAGAAAAACAGCCCGCACGCTCGAATGAGCGGCGGGCAAATGTGTACATGGAAGTCGACGACAGACAGAAAGGAGTATGTCAGCCCGGCAACAGGGTGGTGGTGCGCAGATCGCGCACGGCCAGGTTGATCTGCCGGGCCAGGCTCAGCGCCTGATGACAGCTCAACGGCTTCACATCGATGATCCCCCCTTGAAACTCAAACCGCCCCAGTGCTTCAACCATGAAACTTCCATGATGGAAGCTCTTGATATAGCGAGCAATTCGACGGGGAGACCACTGCTTGAACACCTTCATGGCAAGAGACCCTGTTGTTTGGACAGGGCACACTATGCCGACGGACCGTGACACAGATGTGACACTTGATAAAGATTTGTATGAATCTGTCTTGTGATCGACTGGCGTGCAGCCCCGGCGTTGAAAAAGTAGTGAGAGTCCGGGTCCGGGGCCCGATATACTGCGGCCATTGCAGACATGACAAAGGTGCCGCACGTGGAGTGGGTGGACATAGTAGACGAGCAGGACAGGGTGATCGGGGTGGCCGAGCGCGCCAGGGTGCGTCAGGAAAACCTGCGCCATCGTGCCAGCTACATCCTGGTGCTGGATGAGGCTGAGCGCATCCTGGTGCAGCGGCGCACCCCGAGCAAGGATTTTTGCCCCGGCATGCTGGATGCCTGCGCCGGTGGCGTGGTGACCACGGGGGAGGCCATGGCCCTTTCCGCCCGGCGTGAGCTGGCCGAGGAGCTTGGGATCCGCGACGTGCCCCTGCAGGATTACGGCACCTTCTATGCCGAAGGGGAGGCGAGCGGCAGCCGCTACCGGGTCTGGGGCGGCCTGTTCAGTTGTCACTATCAGGGGCCGCTGCAACTGCAGGCCGAAGAGGTGAGCGAGGTGCACTGGATGAGCCTGGGCGAGATAGCCGATCGGGCGGGCGAGTTCACGCCCGACTCCCTGCTCGCCATCGCCACCTGGCAGGCAAGGCGCCTGCCATCAGGCCAGAAATAGGGGCGACAGGCGTTCGCTCCCCAATCGCTTTGTTGCTGCTCGATGGACCCCTTCGCCTTCTGGTGGAATGGGGTAGACTGGGCCTCTTTGAACCACAGAAGGATGCGTCATCATGATCACGGTCGGTCAATCCCTGCCCGCAGGGGAATTTACCTTTATCACCGCCGAGGGCAAGCAGGTGAAGGATACCCGGGCCCTGTTTGCCGACAAGCGGGTGGTGCTCTTTGCGGTGCCCGGCGCCTTCACCCCCACCTGCTCCAACGCCCACCTGCCGGGCTACGTGGTGCTGGCCGATCAGTTCAGGGCCAAGGGGGTGGAACTGTGCTGTCTGTCGGTCAACGACGCCTTCGTGATGAAGGCGTGGCAGGAGGCACAGAACGCCGCTGACATCACCATGCTGGCGGACGGCGACGGCAGCTGGACCCGGGCACTGGGTCTTGCCAAGGAGACCGGGGCCTTCGGCGGCGTGCGGGCCCAGCGTTTTGCCCTCATCGCCAACGATGGTGTGGTGGAGCGGCTCTTCGTGGAGGCGCCGGGCAAGTTCGAGGTGTCGGATGCCCAGAGCCTGCTGGCGGCGCTGTGAAAGATTAATCGGCGTTTGATTACACCTTGAAATAGCAAGCGGCCCCGTTACACTGAGGCCGCGTTTGGATGGGGCCAGGCAACTTGCCTGGCTCTCGTGTTTGCCGTGGATGAGATAGAACAATATGACCCTGGCTTTTGTTGCCCTGATTGCCGGACTGGCGTTGCTGGTCTGGAGTGCCGACAAGTTCGTGGACGGCGCCGCCGCCACCGCCCGTTACGCCGGTATGCCGCCGCTGCTGATCGGCATGGTGATCATCGGTTTTGGTACCTCGGCCCCCGAGATGGTGGTCTCCGCGCTGGCGGCTTCCCAGGGCAATCCCGGGCTCGCGCTCGGCAATGCCTATGGCTCCAACATCACCAATATTGCCCTGATCCTGGGTCTGACCGCCCTGATCAGCCCCATCGCCGTCGCCTCCCAGGTGGTGCGCAAGGAGATCCCCATCCTGCTCGGCATCACCCTGCTCTCCGGCGCCCTGCTCATCGATGGCAATCTGGGCCGGATGGATGCCGCCATTCTGGGGGCCGTGTTCGCAGTGCTGATGGGCTGGTCCATCTGGGCCGGCATGAACGGCAAGGGGGATGCGCTGGATACGGATACCGAGGAGGACATCGTCTCCGAGGGTATGTCTCTCAAGAGCGCCATCCTCTGGCTCATCGTCGGCCTGGTGCTGCTGATCGGGGCTTCCCGTCTGCTGGTGTGGGGGGCGGTGACCATCGCCCAGGGTTTTGGCATCAGCGATCTGGTGATTGGCCTGACCATAGTCGCGGTGGGGACCTCCCTGCCGGAGCTGGCATCGTCCCTCATCGCCATCCGCAAGAACGAGCACGATCTGGCCCTTGGCAACGTGCTGGGTTCCAACCTGTTCAACACCCTGGCCGTGGTGGGCATCGCCGCAGGCATCCACCCGCTCGAGGTGGCGCCCGAAGTGCTTTCCCGCGACTGGAGCATCATGATGGGGCTGACCCTGTTGCTGCTGGTGATGTGTCTGGGCCGCAAGGGGCAGGGGCGCATCAACCGGCTGGAGGGGGGCGTGCTGCTCGCCTGCTTCGTCGCCTACACCGGCTGGCTGCTGACGAGCCAGTTCATCTAGTCTGGTGATGACATGAAAGAGGGGACGCCGCGGCGTCCCCTCTTTTTTGGTTCTTCGCGGGATCCTGGGAAAGTGGAAGTTGACAGACAGGGTGCTGGTAAACTGGCTGTCTCCAAACACACCACCACCATCACCCTGCTGTCGCCGTGCATCATAT